>JAJBTS010000357.1 GCA_020860885.1 Bacteroidales bacterium | reverse complement strand
CAATAGAATGACACATACACACATAAAGATATTTAAGGATATTTTAATTAATCTGGATAAATGAGAAAAAAATATCTATTTCTTTTAGGAATGCAATTCCTATTTTTTAATACTTTTTTTTGCGAATGCATTCGATAATTCTATGATACAAACTCCATATAAGATACAATCTGAAGAGCATTCCTTTATATGTGAGTCCCCTTCTAAAAAATACCTTTTGGAAAATAATATTTCTATAGCCGATTCGCATATGTTGCGTGCAGGTCCGGAAGATCTGGAAAAGTATGAGAACGGATTAGGACTTGTTCCCATCGAGGGAGAAGAACCTTCTATTTTTTCTTTATTCGCATTAATTTATATCATATTTCCTTTCCGCAGGAAACGCCCTTCTAAAACTGAATAATAATTAAGTCTTAATAATTATGAATCCAATACTCAATTTATCTACCCGGCTAGCAAAAGTTTTTATACTGGCACTTGGTTCGTTATTGATCAATGAACAGGCATCGGCGCAGCTGGTAACAGTCTTTAAAGAAGATTTTGGAACAGGTGGCGACCCCTACTTGACGTCTAAACCTGCAAACTTCGATTTTAAAGATTTTACATATACTTCCGATGGTAATGTACAGAATACTCCTAAAACCTGTGTTATTACTAAAGATGCCAGAAATAATGGAATGTGGGGAGATACACCATTAACAGATAATTCAGGCAATGGCTATTATCTGTTTGCATCTAATCCGGGTATTGAAGGAGCTCCGATGACTATCTATTCTTATTCCCTCTCTGTAAGTAAAGGAGAGTTTATTGAGTTTGGTTCTTATTATCGTGCAATTGACAATGGATATAACTTTGAAATACAAGCCTCGGGAGAAGGTATAGGTAATCAAATTATAAGTACAGGAAATAAGGCAAGTGATGCTAATGAGTGGATATATTATTCTTTATCCGTTACAGCTACTCAGACCGGAACGATTACTTTTAGCATCGTTGACAAGTTTGGTTATGGCGATCTTCCTTCTTTTCACTCATTTGGAGTAGATGACATTACTGTAAGGAAAAAGGCGATACAAGTTATTTCACCTGTTTCGTTGAATACTTATACTGCCATCAACAATACGGTTACTATTGCGGCGGAATATAAAAACATGGAAACTACGACTTATGGCTATGTCTGGCAGAAATATAACGGTAGTTCGTGGGTGGAGGCCATAGGGACAGGTGCAACAGGGTCGGTAAGCGGACCTCTTACCTTAAATTTCACTCCATTGACAGAAAGTGCTGCGGGATATGTCTTTTACCGGCTTGTTATTAATGATACCTACTATTCAGATATAATAACGGTAGAATACACTTCAACAGAATATATCTTTAAGGAAGACTTCGGAGGAAATTTTCCTTCTACTGACCAGACAGATACTGGCGGAGCCTCGGGCGATTGGTGGATTATGCCTGAAAATGCACCATCCATAATAACAGATTTTACTTATGGAGATGCTTACACCTGGGATAAACTGGAAAATGCTTATGGACAAAAACCCATTCGTATAGAGGAGGATGGAAAATATGTAATCACAAAACTAAGCGGGGTAGGTAATAAGCAGATTCCGGGTTATCCCGAAGAGGATTATGGTTGGTCATACGGAGGAGACTGTTGCTATGACGATAATACCTTCGCCGGCGATAAAACAAAAGGATATTTTATGAATTCTCTTACTAAGGGAGATCAATATAAGACGGTTTATGCCGCTACTATTCCGGTAGGCCCGGAAATGGAAGATCAGAGTTTTATTTTCAGCGTAGCGCAATTAGTTATGTGGGGAATAAATAGCAATAATCCTACTCCACTCCGATTGGCGGTTGAATACAATGATGGGGTTACTGCTACAGTTGAGGCTGATTTTTCCGTGAAAAATTCATGGCAACAAAGTGAATTGGTCTTTACTGTACCAAGCAATTATTCTGGCTCCGGAATTACCTTGCGCATATCGGCTAAATCATTTGGAGATGGAGATCTAAGGCTTGGTTTAGACGATATTGCAGTTACTCAATACGAGCCTTCCATTGATATCACTTTGCGGGATCCTCAGCCTGAATATTGTGTCGGCGAACAGATAAATATTGATGTAGTATATACTGTGTTAAATGCCGCACAATACAAATGGCAATACAGTAGTACAGGTCTCGACGGGAATTGGGGTGATATTTCCGGTGGCACTGGTGTATTGAATAGTAGTTTGGGAAGTTTCACATGGAGCTTTTCTTTTCAGAATTCAGGTTATTATCGATTGTTGATTACCTCAACTGAGGATGACTACACGAATGCCCTGGTATCCAATACAATACAGCTCGTAGCCCGCGAAAGTATAGACACGAATAAAATAACATTCTCCCAAAACACTACAAGTCCTGACGAACCTATCACGGTAAGGGTAGATTATACGGGAGAAGTATTGGTTAACCCTCAATATGCTTGGTTGAATACTTCTCTTAGCTGGAGTGATGTAATCGGAACGGAAGATAATTATACTATACCGGCAAAGACTGATTATCCTGCGTCGGGTATGATTGCATCCACCACCGGGCCTTATTATGTAGATATATCTGCGGATGGCTACTGTAAGGTAGGAAAGTATGTTGATGTCACAATAAACAACAATCGATGGAGTGAAAACTTTAGAAATGGAGCAACTGATCGGATAAAGGGTTCAGATGTGAAAATGAGTTACACCATTCCGGGGCTTTCTTATCGTGGTGATGATGAACTTTATATGTATAGTGGTTTTTATACATTTACAAAATCAACTTTTCAAAATGACAACGCCGCTTTTAGCAGGATTGTCGATAATACGGATGATGGTTATTTCCTTCAGGTTTCAGCTCCTTCACATGATGCGGAAGTTTCCCCCTATGAATTTTATAAAACTAATATAGAGGTATGTTCTGGTGGTAAATATTCGTTTAAGGCGATGATAGCCAATCTTATTCCTATAACAGCTCATAAGATGCAGTTCACTTTCCGGGTACAATTGCAAGAAATTGGTAATGAAGGAATAAGTTATCCGGACCAATACTATACAACCGATGGGAACCCTGTTTATACATCCGATTGGAAAGAATATGGATTCGATTTTTTAGTTCCTAAAGGATCTGTAAGCGGAGCATTGTTCCATGCGGTTTGCACCATTGAATCATCAGGATATCAATGGAGCTATAGTGAAAGAAATTTTGGTATAGACGACATTTCAATAGTAAGGCAATCTGCGGCTCAGATTATTATTCCTGAAAATACGGATATTACGGTATTGCAAGGAAGCGAAGTTTCACTGAAAGGAATTTATGCATCTTGCGGAATACCCGGGACAGACCCGAGTGCCAGTTATCATTGGCAGAAAAGCTCTACCGGAGGTGATAATGACGATGACTGGGAGGAATTGGATGGAATATCCGGTGCTACTACCATTACAACAGGTGCAGTTACGGAGGATGTTTACTATCGTTTAGTAGCTATCGGTTCCGGTTCCGTCGGTAACACTGCAATATCAGATGTCTTGAAAATAACACCTGTTAAAGTGAATGATTTGGGAAAAACCTATTTTATCTGTCCGGATAATATGAGTAATGATGAAGCGAAAGTGGAAAAGAGATCAAATGATTTATATCTTCCCGGAATGGTAACAGATGGGGAGCCGGGATACCTGCCTTCACTTATCCATATGGAGGTGCCGGGATTGTATGGGGTTAACTATAAATGGTACGATGTTGAAACAGGAGGAAATGCTCTGACTGATGGAGATAAATATGATCCGGACCAAAGATATTCAACGATAGAAGAAATTAGAACTCCGATATTACTTTCCGATGAGAAATCGAATACTTTGGCCGTTATGAATGAGCGGAAGACTGACGGGTTATTTACTCCAAGAACATATTGGGTAGAACTTCTTAATAGTGAAGGTACTCCCATAAGCACCGATAGGATTGAAATTAAACTGGAACCCGGCTATTTATGCGGAAGTACCGCTACCGATACACTTTCAAATGCTATGGTATCACCCAATACAGCGCGTCGCATTCACCGTGAAAATTTTGAAGGAATATCTGAGTCAGATCCGGAAGTATCGAAAACGCCACTACCCGGTATAGACTATGAGCAGTACACAATAGATGATGTCAATGTGCCGGAAGGTAGTTATAAGGTAGTAAAAAACAGCCCTACTTTGGAAGGTGATTCCTGGAACAGTATAGAAGACCATATTTATGCGGATGTACCTAATGAAAATCCTCATGGATATCTGGTTGCTGTTAACGCAACGGAAGATCCGGGTTTGTTTTATACTTATAAGCTTGAAAACCTAGGTGCCTGCGACAATTTGAGTTTGCTATTTACCGGTTGGTTTACCAGTCCTGTGGCTTGGTCCGGATTGGAGAAAGCAAACCTTATGTTTAAACTGATAAACACAGATACAGGCGAAGTATTAGCCGAGTTTGTTACCGGTAATATGATTGATGGCGATGTTCGTTGGAGGCAGTTCGGTTTTATGTTCGAAAAGCAAGAGGGTGTTGATAATCTTACTCTGGAAATTATTAATAACAACTTTGGAACCACAGGGGGGAACGATGTGTTGATGGACGATATGGAAATTTACCTGAATATACCTCCGGTAAAACAATATCCGGCGTACGACAGTAATGTTTGTCAGGAAAGTAATGAAGTAAATCCAACCGGTACCGGAGTCCTGGCCGGTGAATATATAGGGAATGGTACTTTTCTCAATGATTTGGAATACTGGTGGGAATTTAGAGCGGAAGGAGCCGATCAGAATGATTGGATAAAAATAGGAATTGTTGATGAAGAAGGTAATAAGATTGGCAATTATGGAACAATACAAAATACCGGTGCGGGTACTGCGGTAGTTAAATCGCAATATATTATACCCGGATTTACGGAGGCAAACAACGGTGATTATCGTTTGCTGGTAGGACAGATAGGAGCGTACGATAACGAAAATTACTCTTGCATTGCCGTATCGGAACCTCGTAAACTAACTTTTACCGGAGATATTTTACCGCTACCCAGTCCGACTTTCGATAGTAAGGATGCCGGAGATAATGCGGAAATGAATATAACTGCTTTCTGTCATGATAATGTTGAATACATATCAATAGTAAATTTTGATAGTAATACAAATATAAATAATACAGATATATATGCAAATTATTATTGGATGCTTGATGAAGAGGTGATTCAGGAGTCGACATCAGAAGGTGCATCGGCGGAAAGAATTCAATTGACATTTGCAGACCTGAAGGTAGGATATCATGCAATAAGCCTTACTGTTACAAATGCGTTGGGTTGTGAATATACTGTGGAACATAATTTTATAATATTTCCGGAAACGACTGTCTGGACTTCCGAAGGAGAAAAAAACAACTGGAATGATGCAGAAAATTGGAGTGACGGAGTTCCCGGCGATTGTACGCAAGCGATCATTCCAAATAGATCAATGGATGTTGCTAACGGAGTTATTTTGTTAGACCATTATCCGGTTTTAATAGATCCGACTGTAGAAACGTTGAATGGAAGTGTTTATGCGGATAATCAAACCAACATTAAACTGCAAAAAACAGCCCAAAACGATGATGAATTTTCGCTTCGTCCGGCTTGTGATACCATTACATTCCGAATGGGAGCATCGGTTGTTCGCACAGATTATATGAATTATAATTTTGCTAAGGTGGATTTGGATGTATTACCTAATCGTTGGTATGCTCTTTCTGCTCCGTTGCGCGATATGTATTCCGGTGATTATTTTGAAGAAGAAAGCATGAAACGTCAGGATCCGATTGTATATATGAGAAAGTACAATATTACTTTTAACCCCGAAACAGGCGCTCCTTCAGGTGCCGGATGGTCAAGATCTTTTAATACATTGGATGATGGATTATATCCTGGATTAGGCTATATTATTTGGGTAGATGATGGAAATGAAGTAGGACAAAACATAGAATATCAGCAATTCCGTTTCCCCAGAGATAGTGTGGAATACACGATGTGGAATTACCAGGGCGTTTACCAGGGAACGGTATCTATGCCAAATGGAGGACGGGATAATATAGGTAAGTTCACTTATGAAAGTTTAGGCCAGGCGAACGGTTCTTTTGACGTTACTGTAGAAGAGGATCAGGCTATTTATACCAATGTGTTGGTGGGTAATCCTTTTATGTCGCATCTGAACTTAAATGAATTTGTAGGAGAAAATTCCGGTTTATTAAAAAGTGAAGGATATTATTTATGGAATGGGTATAGTTTTGATACTAAGAGTGAAGCGTTTAACGACGAAAGTATAGTTCCTCCGATGCAATCGTTTGTTGTGGAAAAAGTAGACGACACAGTGATTGATAAACTTACATTTACTTTTGATATGGCCGTTGAAGATCCGAGAGCAAATACGGTATTGCGTTCGGAAGAAAACACGGAACACCCTATCTTGCGTATGGGCATATTACGCGATAATATAGAACACAGTAATGTTCGTATAAAATACGACCCGGCTGAGAGTAATGAATATGCCGAAGAAAAAGATATGTGGACTTTGTTTTCCGAAAGTGTAAAAACATCTGCAGTATTGTATGCTCCGATTAATGGAAAGGCTGCTTCCATTCGAACTATGGGTGATTTTTCAGAGCCTGTTGAATTAGGTATTCGTACGACAAAGAAAGGGTTGTTGACATTTCATATAACGGGTTTGGATGGTTTGGAATCTTCTCTTGACGTAAAACTGGAAGACCGGTTGACCGGAGATATAAAAGATTTGCGCGCAAATCCGCAGTATACTTTTGATAATCAAACAGGAAATGTAGAAGGCCGGTTATTTTTGAATATATCCGTTCGGGATGTAGTGGGTATTGATAAAGGTATAAAAGAATCTTCTGTGTTATCAAATATACGTGTTTTTGAGGTAAATAATGCGATCAGGATAATAAGTTCGGTTAATGATCCGATTCAAACGGTAAGGATTTATTCAGCACAAGGAGAATTTCTTTATGGAAATGACAGAGTGGGAACTTCTACATATACGGTTGAGAATATTTTCCAAAGGCAGATGCTTATTGTCGCTGTTAAAACAAAAAACACTTGGAAAAATGCTAAGATAATATTGAAGTAACGAAAAAGTTTTTTTCTCTTTTGGGTAGTCCCTCGATTGATTTCCTACCCAATAAACTACCCAGATAAAAAATAATCTTTATATTTGTGGAGTTATGTCATGCATTCCTCCATACCAGGTAACACCAAAGATCGTTGATCTCGTTTCCAGAATAAGCGAGTCAATAGGTAGTTTGTACATACGTGAGGATTTACGGCTTCACCGGATAAACCGGATTAAAACTATTCCGGGTTCGCTGGCCATTGAAGGAAATACTCTAAATACCGATCAAATAACGGCTATATTAGAAGGCAAGCCTGTTATTGCTCCCATGAACGAAGTACAGGAAGTATGGAATGCAATTAAAGCCTATCAGATGCTTGATGAATTAAACCCTAACAGTGTAAATGATTTGTTGAAAGCTCATCTTACTATGGAAATGGGTTTGATTGATGATGCAGGCCGTTTCTGGTCAAAAGATAGGTTCAATTATTGAATGGGAAGGGTAATGATACACCGAAATATTCCATATGGTATACCTTCTTTTACGTAATTGTTTTCAGATTCGACTTGGACACTTCCATCATGAGCTTTAACTATGGAATTTAGGAAATCCATTCCAAAACCATGTCCTCGTGCTGTTTTCTCAGCATTTTTTCCACGAACACCTTTTTTAAATATGTCTTTTATTTCTTCCTCTGTTATATAAGGACCATCGTTTTCAATTGTTAATATTAAATCATTTCCATCTTTCTCAAATAAACAATATATTTCTGAGTCATTTAAAGCATATTTAATAGCATTATATAACAAAATATTAGAGATTG
>JAJBTS010000265.1:219-7995 GCA_020860885.1 Bacteroidales bacterium | reverse complement strand
AAACACAGCTAATCATGATTGTTTATAGAAATTTAAAATCGAAGCAAACCCCTTTCAATTAACTCAGGATATGAAACATCGTTTATTTGCATTCGCTATTATAGTTTTCATTTTCCCTTCAGTATATGCCCAATTAAGCATAGAAGAATGTTACGAAAAAGCAGAAAATAATTATCCTCTTATCAAACAATATGATTTGATAGAGAAAGTAAAGGATTATAATTTATCTAATTTAGGTAAAGGGTATCTTCCTCAAATCCAGATCTCTGCAAAAGCGACTTATCAATCGGAGGTTACTAAAATCCCTATAGATGTTCCCGGAATTGAAGGTTTAAGCAAAGATCAGTACAATGCTACAATCGATGTAAATCAAAGCATCTGGGATGGTGGTAATATAAAAGCGCAACAAGAAAATATCAGGACTCAGGCTACGGTTGATAAAAAAAATCTCGAAGTAAGCCTTTATTCTATAAGAGAAAGAGTCAATCAATTGTTCTTTGGGATATTACTTCATAATGAAATGTTAGAGCAAAATTCTCTTTATCTGGAAGAATTACAACGAAATTTCACGCAGGTTTCAGTATATATACAGAATGGGATAGCCAATCAGGCAGACTTAGATGCTGTTGAGGTGGAACAGATAAAGGCAACTCAAAGTCGCACGGAACTGAACCATAGCAGAAAAGCCTATTTGGAGATGATGTCGGTTCTGATCGGAGAGCAAGTAAATGAAAATACATCATTAATAAAACCAAATGTAAAAGAGTTGTATTCATATAATATTCAAAGACCTGAACTATCTTTATATGAAGCCCAGTTCCAGAACTTAGATGCCATGACAAAGGAGATCACAGCCGGCCTGATGCCGAAATTGAACGTCTTTGTTACAGGTGGATATGGTAAACCTGGCTTGAATATGCTGGAGAATAAATTTTCTACTTATTATATCGGGGGGATTTCGCTGAATTGGAATCTGGGAAATCTTTATACAAGAAAAAACAGACTCAATGATTTATTAATAAGAAAAAATATGATAGAATCTCAGCAGGAAACTTTTTTGTTCAATAGTCAATTGGATATAACACAAAACGAAAATGAAGTAAAGAAAATCAGGCAATTATTGAATTCTGATGATAAAATAATCCGATTGAGAGGTTCGGTGAAACGTTCTGCTGAAGCAAAAGTAGCCAATGGAACGTTATCTGTACTGGATTTAATGAAAGAAATCAATGCAGAACAAATAGCAATACAAGACAAAATTGTTCATGAAATTGAATTAATGCAAGCTATTTATAATTTGAAATATATAACAAATAATTAATAAAGATATGAAAACGTCTAGATATCTGGGAATAGCAATTTTTGTCTTTACTATGTGTGCCTGTCATAATAAAGGAATGGAATATGACGCATCGGGTGTTTTTGAAGCTACGGAAGTAATCGTATCTTCTCAGGGAACGGGAGAAATATTAGAGTTCCGGATTGAAGAAGGAGATAATCTGGCAGCTAATGAGCAGGTCGGTTTAATTGACACTACCCAATTATACCTTAAAATGATTCAGATGGAAGCAAGTATCGGAAGTATCAGGAACAGGAAAACATCCACTTCAACACAGATTGCAGCTTTGAAGCAACAGATAGAAACACAGAGAAAAGAACAAAAACGATACGAAAACCTACTTTCTGCAAACGCAGCCAATCAGAAGCAACTGGATGATATCAACGCTCAGATTAGTCTGCTGGAAAAACAACTTGCCGCTCAATACGAAACAGTTAATAATTCCAATAACAGTTTAACAGACGAAGGGTTATCCTTAGAAGCACAAGTAGCACAATTGAAAGACCAGATAAATAAATCGATAATTACCAGCCCCGTTAAAGGAACTGTATTAGCAAAATATGCCGAGCAAGGAGAACTGGCAGTACAAGGGAAAGCATTATTTAAGGTAGCGGATATCGAAACAATGTTTCTAAGGGTATATATTTCAGCAAGTCAACTTACGTCGGCAAAGATTGGTCAGAATGTAAAAGTGTATTCTGATAGGGGCGAAACGGATAGAAAAGAGTACACAGGAAAGATAACATGGATATCGGATAAAGCCGAATTTACTCCTAAAACCATTCAAACAAGGGATGAAAGAGCCAACCTGGTTTATGCTGTAAAAATAGAAGTTAAAAATGACGGATACATTAAAAAAGGGATGTATGGTGAAGTGAGTTTTCAATAAAATTCATCTGTAGCAAATAATAAAGCTTTGATAGAATGATTGCTGTTTCAGTAGAAAATATAAATAAAAAATACGATAATATTATTGCGCTGAATAATATCAGTTTTGAGGCAAATACAGGTGAGATTTTTGGCATTATCGGACCCGATGGGGCCGGCAAAACTACTCTATTCCGTATATTGACAACCTTAATGCTGGCTGATAGCGGCAAAGCGACTGTCGATGGTAACGATGTAGTAAAAGACTATAAGCAAATAAGAAAGGAAATAGGATATATGCCGGGGAAGTTTTCACTATATCAAGACTTGAGTGTAGAAGAGAATCTAACTTTTTTTGCAACGATATTCAATACTACAATAGAAGAAAATTATAATCTTATAAAGGATATATATGAACAAATAGAGCCTGTTAAAGACCGGAAGGCTGGGAAACTCTCCGGAGGGATGAAACAAAAACTGGCTCTGTGTTGTGCATTGATACATAAACCCACCGTATTATTTCTTGACGAACCGACAACGGGCGTAGATCCCGTATCCAGAAAAGAATTTTGGGATATGCTCAAAAAACTTAAAGTCCAAAATATTTCCATACTAGTATCTACTCCTTATATGGATGAAGCATCCCTTTGCGACCGGATAGCTTTTATTCAGAATGGGGAATTCCTTAAAATTGATACACCTTCCAATATAATATCACAATTCAAAGAAAAATTATGGGCGGTAGAAGCGGATAATATGTATGAGCTTCTTTTGGATTTACGTAATAATTCACATATAAAAAGCTGTTTTACATTTGGAGAAAACCATCATATTACTGTAGACGATATACTCACAACCGATGAATTGAAAGCTTACTTATTGGATAAAGGTCACACTAACATTGAAATACACTCAATAGAGCCGACTATCGAGGACTGTTTCATGCAAATAACGGGAAAGAAATAACATGAAAGATATAGTTATTAGTGCTAAAAATCTGACAAAAAAATTTGGGAACTTTATAGCTGTGGATAGTATTAGTTTTGAAGTCGACAAAGGTGAGATCTTCGGTTTCTTAGGAGCAAACGGAGCAGGCAAGACTACGGCGATGCGTATGTTATGCGGATTAAGCCATCCTACATCAGGAAAAGGACAAGTAGCTGGATTTGATATAAACAGACAACAGGAAAAGATAAAACAAAACATAGGCTATATGAGTCAAAAATTTTCTTTGTATGAAGATTTGAAAGTTTGGGAGAATTTGCGGCTTTTCGGAGGTATATATGGTATGATGGAAAAAGATATAAAAACTAAGACAGACACAATGTTAAATCATCTGGGATTTAGTGCTGAGAAAAATACACTGGTCCGTGATTTACCGTTGGGATGGAAACAAAAATTAGCGTTTTCGGTTTCTATTTTTCATTCTCCCAAAATTGTATTTCTGGATGAACCTACCGGAGGAGTCGACCCTATAACCCGCCGACAATTCTGGGAAATGATTTATGAAGCTGTAAGCGAGGGAATCACCGTTTTCGTTACCACACACTATATGGATGAAGCAGAATATTGCAACCGTGTTTCTATTATGGTTGACGGTAAGATTGAATCTTTGGATTCACCGAAAAAACTGAAAGAGCAAACCGATTCCCAGACCATGGATGAAGTTTTTCAAAAGTTTGCAAGGAAAGCTACCCGTAATCCCGATTAATCTATGAAACAGTTTTTAGCATTTGTAAAAAAAGAATTCTACCATATTTTCAGAGATACCCGCACCATGCTGATATTATTGGGAATGCCCATAGCCCAGATTATACTTTTTGGATTCGCTATCACTACCGAAGTAAAAAATGCACAAATTGCGGTATATGATTTATCCAAAGATGCTACGACACAACAAATAATCCAGAGACTCCAGGCAAATGAATATTTCACCTTAGTAGAAAATTTGAATCATCCTGACCGTATCGATCAGATTATGAAAGAAGGTAAAGCCAGTATGGTTCTGGTTTTCAGTAGCGATTTTCAGGCAAATATGATGCATTCCGGAGAAGCGGCTGTACAAATAATCGTAGATGCAACTGATCCGAATCAGGCGACTACAATGACGAACTATGCTTCCAGTATTCTGGGACAATATCAACAGGAAATGTACACAATGTATAATAGTGCAGGATTCACCATAATACCCCAAACAAGAATGTTATACAATCCTCAGATGGAAGGAGCCTATAATTTTGTCCCGGGAGTTATGGGCTTGATCTTAATGTTGATATGCGCTATGATGACTTCCATAGCTATTGTAAGGGAAAAAGAAAGAGGAAGCATGGAGATCCTTCTTGCGTCTCCGATTCAACCTATACTTATTATTATATCCAAAGCCGTACCTTATTTTACACTTTCAATTGTAAATCTTATTACAATTCTCCTACTATCTGTATTTGTATTGAATGTACCTATAGCAGGTAGTTTATCCTTAATCATATTTGCCTCTCTTTTATTTATCCTGGTTGCTCTCCTATTTGGGCTTTTAATCTCGAATATCGTACAGACACAGGTTGCTGCCATGCTGATATCAGGAATGGGGCTAATGATGCCAACCATGTTGTTATCAGGTATGATGTTCCCTATTGAAAGTATGCCCGCTATTCTGCAATGGCTATCAGCTATTATGCCTGCAAGGTGGTATATAGAAGCCATAAGAAAACTTATGATCCAGGGAGTAGACGGCATATACATAATAAAAGAATTCGTGATTTTGTTAATCATGATTTTTGTCCTCCTAATTATAAGCCTGAAAAGATTTAAGATAAGGTTATAATCTATTTAATATTATATTATGATAAAGTTTCTTTTAGAAAAAGAGTTCAAACAAATATTCAGGAATCCGTTTCTGCCCAAACTGATTCTTTTCATGCCTGTCATGATGTTACTTATTATGCCTTGGGCTGCAAATCAGGAAATAAAGAATATTAAACTGTCGATAGTAGATAATGACCATAGTTCTTATTCCGAACGATTAGTAAATAAAGTTATAGCTTCCGGTTATTTTATCTTGAAAGACGTTTCCGGATCGAATGATGAAGCATTGAAAAGTATTGAATCGGGCAAGGCTGATATTATTCTGGAAATCAGACCTGAATTTGAAAAAGATCTGATAAAAACAGGAATAAGCAATGTGATGATTTCGGCAAATGCCGTTAACGGCACAAAAGGAGGATTAGGTTCTGCTTATCTTGCAGCTATCATGAACGATTTTTCGCATGATATAACTTCGGAATGGGGATTAAATGTAAACAAAGAAATAATACCAACCATAGATATTGTTCCTCATAATAAATACAATATTTATTTGGATTATAAAGTTTTTATGGTACCGGCACTGGTAGTAATGCTTTTAACTATGATTGCCGGCTTTCTTCCGGCTCTGAATATTGTGGGAGAAAAAGAAGCCGGTACCATTGAGCAAATGAATGTAACACCCGTAAATAGATTGACATTTATTCTGGGTAAATTAGTTCCTTACTGGATCATCGGGTTTGTAGTACTGAGTATATGTTTTATTCTTGCAGCGCTTATCTACGGAATTTTACCAGTAGGCAATTTACTGACTATTTATTTATATGCCGGTATTTATATCCTTGTGGTTTCAGGATTAGGCCTTGTTATCTCCAATTATTCGGATACAATGCAACAGGCTATGTTTGTTATGTTCTTTTTTATGCTGATTTTGATTTTATTAAGTGGATTGTTTACACCAGTCAATAGCATGCCCGATTGGGCGCAGATGATATCCAAAATAAATCCTTTGAGTTATTTTATAGAGGTCATGCGTTCCATCTATCTTAAAGGGAGTGGCATTCTGGAATTACTACCTCAGTTTTTTGCATTGTGCGGATTCGCTTTATTCTTCAATACATGGGCAGTATTGAGCTATAAAAAAAGTAACTAATATTTTATTATTTACTTAATTTTTGTCAAACTTACAATATATTGAATTTTGGCTAATAAATTCAGGGACTATTTGTTTCATCAAACGAACAGTTTCCATTTTATCCCGGGTGGCAGCCATATTTATAAGATTAATAACAGCATCTTTTACTTGATCGTAATTATATTCTTTCACAGCTCCTATCATAATTTTGGCATTATGTGTTGGTTTCACCATTTCCTTATCATACAGTAATTCTTCATAAAGTTTCTCACCCGGACGCAAACCTGTGTAAACAATATCAATATCTTTATAAGGCCTTAATCCGGACAAGCGAATCATTTCTTCTGCCATATCTTTAATTTTCACTGATTCTCCCATATCAAAAACAAATACTTCGCCACCCTTACCAAAATTACCTGCATCCAAAACCAAACGGCAAGCCTCGGGTATAGTCATAAAGTAACGAATAATATCCGGATGAGTTACTGTTATCGGACCTCCTTCTGATATTTGCTGTTCAAACCGGGGAATCACCGATCCGTTTGAACCTAAAACATTCCCAAAACGTGTTGTAATAATGCGCGGCCCTTTACTATTCTGATCTTTTTTAAGTTTTTGAGATAAAGATTGTATATATTTCAGCAATACGTTTAGAAGCTCCCATTACATTACTCGGATTGACAGCTTTATCGGTGGAAATCATTACGAATATCTCCGTATTGTATTTTACTGAAAGATCTGCAACATTTTTACTACCTAATACGTTTGCCAAAACTGCTTCCGACGGATATTCTTCCATGAGAGGAACATGTTTATAGGCCGCAGCATGATAGACCACGTGTGGTGTATATTTCTCAAAAACAGACTCTATAAGAGTAACATTCCTGACATCAACAATTAATGGTATACATTCAATGGTCGGATATTTATCTTTCACTTCCATACTTATCTGATACAAAGGACTTTCTGCAACATCACATAAAAGAAGTTTTCCGATTTTGAATTTACAAACCTGACGAACAATCTCACTCCCTATGGAGCCGGCAGCGCCTGTTATTAATATTGTTTTATTTTCCAGATTTTGCCCTATGGATTGTATATCTATCTGAATGGGTATACGTTGTAAGAGATCTTCTATTTTTACTTTCTTAAGTGTTTTAATATTTTCCTTTCCACTCCAATCTTCCATTGGAGGAGTAGACAACAACTCTTTTCTATATTTAACACATTCTTCCGCAATCCATTGTTTCTGTTTGCGATCTATTTCCCTTGGAGTAATAACAATTCCGGAGAATTGCGTTGTTATCTTCTTTTTGGTAAATATATCTCCTATGTAATATACAGGTAAATTCATTACCCTCTTACTTGCAATTTTAGATTCAGGAGAAATAAAAACTATAGGTTTATATTTTAATTTATCGGAATGATTCATGAGTCGTGCAATGTCTATATTGGAAGCATTTATTCCATAAATAAGAACCGGCACCTTAACTCCCGCCAAATTATGAGATTTAGCGTAATCGAACATAACACGTATAAGCATTCTGAAAAAAACAATAATAGCAAAAGAAAAAATAAAGTTTAATAGAAAACCTATACTACTTACTAAATGATTGGAATGTATATCAGAAAAAAT
>JAJBTS010000265.1:0-209 GCA_020860885.1 Bacteroidales bacterium | reverse complement strand
TTTCTATTAAATATAGAATAATATTAGCACAAAACAGTGAAACAAAAATCCTTAAGATATCCCGAAATCCGGCATAACGTATAACTCCCGAATAAGTTTCAAAAGCATAAAAGCTAATTCCAGTAATAACAACAGCCAGTAACGCTTTTACAAAATAAATATCCCATTTAATAGGATCGGGAAAAAAACTAAAACAGATTATATAAGAA
>JAJBTS010000028.1 GCA_020860885.1 Bacteroidales bacterium | reverse complement strand
ACAAAAAATAAAAAATATTATGAGCACAATTCAATTTCAGGAAAAAGTATTAGGTATTCAGAGTAATATGTTCAATTTTGCAATGATGTTAACGGGGAATAGGGAAGATGCAAACGACCTTTTGCAGGATACTACCTTAAAAGTATTGGATAATGAAGATAAATATATAGAAAACGTAAATTTTAAAGGATGGGTTCTGACTATAATGCGTAATATTTTTATTAATAATTACCGGAAGGTGGTAAGAAGCCAGACAATCATAGACCAGACAGAAGATCTTTATCATTTGAATCTTTCCCAGGATTCAGGATTTGAAACCCCGGATGGATCTTACACAGTAAAAGAAATTAACGGGGCTATAAGTAATTTGAATAATGACTTAAAAAATCCATTTTCAATGTTTTTAGCCGGGTATAAATACAATGAAATTGCAGAGAACCTGTCTCTCCCTTTAGGGACAGTGAAAAGCAGGATATATTTTGCAAGACAGGAATTACAAAAAGAATTAAAAGATCTAAGATAAAAAGGAAATAAGAAAGAAAGTAAATAAGGTTTTAATAGAGGTTATCTGGAGAGATGTTTTTGTGAAAAAGGCTTCTCTTTATTTTTCAAAGAAATTGAAATTGGATATAATTTAATATATTTGCTGTTTAGTTTGTTATAAATATATGGAAATATTTATTATTGTTTTTCTTATTCTGCTGAATGGAGTTTTTTCCATGTCTGAAATAGCAGTTATCTCTTCCCGTAAAACCAGTCTGAAGAATGAAGCCAAACATGGTAACAAAGCAGCCAAAGCTGCTTTGGATCTTTCGGATAACCCGGATAATTTTTTATCTACAGTACAAGTGGGTATTACCCTGATAGGAATATTAACCGGTATGTTTTCGGGAGATATCTTGGCAGGCCGGTTAAGTCCGGTCTTAGAGAGTTGGGGGATGTCTCCTGCTTATTCCTCTTCTGTTGCTCAGGTATCTATTGTTATTATTGTGACTTATCTTACAATTATTTTCGGAGAGTTGGTGCCTAAAAGGATAGGTTTGAGTTCTGCGGAAAAAATATCTAAAATCATTGCTCGTCCTATGCATTGGCTGTCTGTTTTGGCCAAACCGTTTGTCTGGATATTATCTAAAAGTACTTCTTTGATATTCAGTTTATTTGGAATTAAACAAGGAGGCAGTAAAATAACTGAAGAGGAAATTAAATCCATCATCCGGGAAGGAACGGAAGATGGAGAGGTTCAACAAGTCGAGCAAGACATTATGGAAAGAGTTTTCTCTTTAGGAGATCGCGATTTGGAGTCGATCATGACTCCTCGCCGGGATATTGTCTGGATCGATGTGAATATGACCAAAGAAGAAATCAGGGAATTGATTGCCGGGAATTCCTTCAGTAAATTTCCGGTTGCAAAAGATAGTCTGGATCAGGTTCAGGGAATGGTTTACCTGAAAGATATCTTTGACCATATCAATGATCCTGATTTTGATATACGGAAACTAATGCAGCCTGTTCAATATTTTTATGAGAATATGGAAGTATATTCGGCTTTAGAACAAATGAAATCTTCTCATAATCATTACGCTCTTATAATGGATGAATTTGGTGCGGTACAAGGGATTGTAACTTTGAAAGATATTATGGAAGCTATAGTAGGAGAGATTCCAACCCTGAATGAAGAACCGGAAATTGTAAAAAGAAAAGATGGAAGTTATTTGGTCGATGGGCAATGTTCGTTTTACAACTTTTTGAGTTACTTCAAAATGGGAGATTTGTTTTCTGCCGATAGCGAGTATAATACTGTGGGTGGATTGATCCTGGAAGAACTGGGTCATATCCCTCGAACTGGTGAAACTCTGAACTGGAATCACTTTCAGTTGGAAGTTATTGACATGGATGGCGCCAGAATCGACAAAGTTATGGTAAAAAAATTACCGGCTAAAGAGGAGGCCTGAAAAAATCTTCAGGGCATTTACTCCTGCAGTTCTGCCAGCACACTCAGCACCTGCTTTTGAAAAGGAATTGTATATTTAGCCGATTGCGTATGCTTACCAACTTTAATGGAAATGGCGTGCTCAGGCAGGGCTGCAAACATTTCTTCGTCGGTAGTATCATCTCCTACGGATAGAATAAAATCATAATCATTTTTTTCTATTAATCGTTGTGCTTCCGTTCCTTTACTTACCAAATTAGATTTTACTTCAATGATTTTATTTCCTTTCATTATCTGAAGATTGTTCCTGCCAACAGGAGTTATTAATGCTTCAATCAATTGATTTACACGTAAATCTGCCAGCCAGCTGTCTACTTCCCGGTAATGCCAAACTAAGGCAGTATCTTTTATTTCCATTCGTGAGCCCGGTGTTTTTCGTATGGTGTGAGAGAAAATATGTATGATCTCATTATCCCATTGTATCTTTTCCAACTTTTTATGCCATACTCCGTCTTCTTTATAAGAGGCTCCATGTTCGGCAGCCATATCAATAGGTAAATGACCTAAATATTTATCGAGGAAATCGTAATTTCTCCCACTGGTAATTACCACATGATTTTTCTTATTTTCTGCTAACGACGAAAGGATATCCAACAATTGAGAGGTAGGGAGAGCTTTGGAGGCATCTTTATTAAAAGCAACCAGAGTCCCATCGTAATCCAGGAGAAATAGTCTTTTCGTACTTTCTTTATAAGCTGTTTTTATAGTATAAAGATTATCGCCTCCTACAATTTTTTTATTGTGATTTTTGTTATTGGTTTCCACGTTTCTTAATTCGTAGACAAAGTCTTTTGCCCATTGCTCTACCGTTTGCTCGGAAATTATTCTTTGCATGGAAAGTAGTTTTTCTTTTTGAATATCTTCCGGCATTTCAATTACTTCTCTGATTGCTTCCACAATCTCTTTGGTATTGTTTGGATTAATAATGATTGCATCCGTTAACTCGACGGCAGCTCCAGCCATTTCGCTTAGTATTAAAACACCACAATTATCCCTTTTTGCAGCTAGGTATTCTTTTGCTACCAGATTCATCCCGTCTCTTAATGGAGTAACCAGAGCAATCTCGGCAATATTATACAATGCCGCTAGCTCTTCAAATTCGAAAGAGCGGTAAAAGTAGTAGACCGGAGTCCAGTCGGCCATTGCATGTTTACCATTAATAGCGCCGACCATCTGGTCTATTTCATTTTTTAATTCGGCATAGGTATCGACCTGGTCTCTGGAGGGTGAAACGATCATTACCAGTGAGTTCTTTCCTTTATATTCCGGATAAGTATCCAGAAACTCATCGAAACTTTTGAGCCTTAAAGAGATTCCTTTGCTATAGTCCAGTCGGTCTACTGAAAGGATTATTTTATTTTTGCCGAAACTTTCTTTAAGTTCTTCCGCTTTCTTTTGTATGTAAGAATCTGAAATAGCCTGATAATATTTGTCGTAATTGATACCCATAGGAAAAGTATCCACATCGACTACCCTGTCATTCAATACTATTTCATCCAGCCGGCATTCGAGTTTCAGGATACGGTAAACCGTACTAATAAAATGCCTCATGTAGTCGTAAGTGTGAAACTCAATCAGATCGGCGCCTAACAGACCTTTTAATATTTCTTTCCTTTCAGGGAGCGACCTGAAAAGTTCGTAGGAAGGAAAAGGAATATGATGAAAATATCCTATACAACACTCTTTCCTTTTTTTCTCTCAACAAACCGGGAACCAACATCAATTGATAATCCTGTACCCATATAACATCTTCCGGACTTGCAATCTTCAAAGCTTCTTCCGCAAACAAAGAATTGACTTCTTTGTAAAAGGTCCAGTTTACCGGATCGTAATGCATATAAGTCGGAAAGTAATGGCACAACGGCCAGAGAACACTGTTGCTGTATCCTTCATAATAATTCTCTATCTGTTCAGGAGTAAGATATACAGGGTGAAAGTCCTGCGCCAGAAATTGCCGGTTTATTTTTTCTTTTTTTTCCGGTTCTTCTATATACAAACCCGGCCAGCCGACCCAGTGTTTTTCTACATTCATATCCAGTGAGTCGAGTCCGGTGGCAACACCTCCCTGACTGGGAATGATCTGAAAGTTATTTTGTTCTTCAACAATCTTTAATGGTAATCTGTTAGATATTATAATGAGTTTCATAAATATACCTGGTACGGTTAAGAGAGTTTTTATTTTATAACATAATAAATCTCTTTTGGTTCAATTGTTTAAAGGCATATTTGATAAAACCGGATAAATATATGATTCCTTTTTTTCTATAGTCTATTTTATTTTTTTGATTCTTTTTGTCTGCCGGATTATTATGGATTATGATACCAGCAATCCGGTAAAAACAATGGCCTGGATACTTGCAGTGACTTTTATTCCTTTTATTGGTATGATTTTGTATCTTGTTGTTGGCCGGAATCTGAAAAAGAAACATTATCAACTTACAAATTGGAGAGAGAATTTCAGAAAATACGGATCTCCTCAATATGGGTTTGATAAGCAGGAAAGTACCTTATTGATGAATGAAACGTCTCCTTTGGAGATTTTATTGGATAAGATAGGGGATCTCCCTCTTTTTCCGGGCAATCAGGTCGATTTTCTTACTTCGGGGAAGGAAAAAATGACCCGGATGTTTTCAGATATGGAAAAAGCGACTCATCATATTCATGTACTGTACTATACGATTGGAGACGATGAAACGGGGATGGAACTTCAGCGCATGCTTTTGAAGAAACGAAAAGAAGGTATAGCTGTGCGCCTGGTCTATGATGTAGTAGGTAGTAATCAAACACATGCTAAATATTTCAAAACATTGATGGACGGAGGAGTGGAAGTAGCAGCTTTTTCTCCCGCTAACCTCTCTCATTTTCTACAAAGCATTAATTATCGCAATCATCAGAAAATAGTAATCATTGACGGTAAGATAGGCTATACCGGAGGGATGAATATTAAAGATGAATATGTAAAGGGATTGGCCTGGGGGGTATGGACAGATCTTCATATAAGAGTAAAAGGACCTGCTGCCCAGGGGTTTCAATCCGTATTCCTGAGGGATTGGTACTATACAACGGATGAATACTTGCTGAACCGGAAAGAGTTTTACCCTGAAATAAAGAGTTATGAAGACAATGACATTCAGGTAATTACTACGGAACCTATGGATCAGTATGCAAATATTATGAGAGGGATGCTTTCGGCTATAATGAATGCAAAAAGTTACGTGTATATTGAAACTCCCTATTTTGTTCCTACCGAAAGTATGTTAACAGCTATCCAGACAGCCAGTATGGGCGGAATTGATGTAAGGATAGTTCTTCCTGAACGTTCAGATAATAATAAAGTACAATATGCTGCAAACTCTTATGTTCAGCAGCTGTTGGCAGCCGGAGTCATAGTATACCGTTATAAACCCGGCTTCATACATTCTAAAGTGATGGTAATTGATGATAAGATCACGATTACCGGATCTTCCAATATGGACATACGAAGCTTTACTCTTAATTTTGAGATGAATGTTTTTATTTATAACAGGCAAACTGCATTAAAAGCGAAAGAAATAATCTTACGAGATATGAACAACAGTCATAGATTGGATAAAATACAATGGAATAAACGATCCAAAATGAAGAAATTCAGGGAAGCTTTCTTCCGTTTGTTTTTCACCTCTTTTCTAAATGAAATCCATTCTTAATTATTTCACACGTATTGTTTTTATTTTTTTATCAGGGTTTTACAGTATGTAAAAGGACAAATTTAGAAATTCAGCATTATTCCCAACCCATAAGGCTGAATATCCGGCCCTTTTCCTTTTTCAAACATAGAGACAGGCTGATAGTAGCCGATAACACTTACATCGTTGAATCCGGCTTTCAGGAACAAACGGAAATTCAAGGGTAAAATATTCAGGTCTTTGTGGTTAACTTTTTTTATTCCATCGTCGGTCCTAATATCTACCTGTGATTTCGAATAATATTTAATCAATCCCTCTGCGCCTCCCTGCACAAAAAACATTTTTCCTTTCCCTATTTTGGTTTGATATTCTAAAGCCAGAGGAATTGTAATATAGTAAGCCAGTAATTTGCTGGATTTGTAGTTTCGCCCGAATTCGTCAGGAACAAATTGCGCAATACCATTTATATCTTGTAAGCCTATGTTTCCTTTGAAATGGTAACGCGTCCAATCCAAACCTACTCCGGTAAAAAATAGCCAGTGATGATTAATAGGGAGAGTATAATCAGCCATATTCAAGCGAACGGAATAGGATTTTCCTAATTTCAGGTCAACATCCTCCAGTCCATTCAGATCAGAGAAAGTAAAGCCCAGGCCTGTCCAATGAGATTCTGTGGCTTTTTTCTTCCATGAAAAGATGAAATTATAGGCCGACCCATCGTAAATGATGGAACTGTCGGCTGACTCATTGTCATGAGTTACAGTTTGTGACGAAAGAGGGAATGTAGTTAGTAATAGTGTGGAGAGAATAAAATAAAAATACTTTTTCATGATTGTTATAGTTTTATACGTTTGTTATTGACTTTGATAAAGAGACCTTTCAGTTTATTTAGTTCATCTTCCAGATGAGAAGGAGAAAATTTTCCCCGGACATAGATGACGGTCATTTTTTTTGACTTATTTGTAAACAATATATACTCGTAATAGTCAGAATTTTCTTTTTTTTCCAGGCAATAATAGGCCGTTTCTATTTTTCCGTCTTTTTTAGATTCAAGTAAGATGCTTCCTTTATTTGCGTCTTTCCGGATGGCTTCCTGAGTAGTTTCCAGTATCTCACTGTCTGACGGGACGATCAGGCTTTTGTAGCGGTCGATACGGGTATGTCCGTCCAACACATCTTTTCCCAGCTCGATTAAGATAGAGCCTTTTTGTTTGCCGTATTCTTCGAATACAGCATTTATATTCAGACCTTTTTGTGCACTTACGGAAAAGGCGGCCAGCAGGAGAAAGATAACTGCGATTATTTTTTTCTCTATATTCATATCGTTCGGATTGTTTATTCAAAAATAAGGTCTAAAGCTTCTATCTGGGAAGAATAGATGCCTTCGTTCGATTCTTCCATATTTTCCAGGGATTTTATTACTTCCATCTGTATAATGGATAGTTCCGTATATTTCTTTCCATCAATAAATGCCTGGGATTTTTCAGGGAATTTATTCGCCGGAGATAGAAAGAAATGAAAAGATATAAGGATAGCCACGCAAGCTGCAACGGAAATACTCATCCACTTCATTAAAGGCTTTATTTTTTTTCTTCTATTTACCGGTTCCTGATAAATGGAGGTATTATCCCTTTTCAATGAATCCTTAGCACTGTTCCGGTCAAAGAACATAAAGATAGGTTTGTAATCTTTCCATTCCTCGGGAATATCTTCTTTCCGGAAATATTCTTTCAGAACCTGTTCTTCGTCTAAAGAAGTCAGCCCTTCAAAATATTTCCCGATCAGAGAAGCTATATATTCTTTATTTACATTCATATTTCATTTTGTATTCGTTTATTTGTTTGAATAAATCTCTGACTCTTTTCCTGGCTCTTGAGAGGTTTACAGTCACAGCACTGATCTGCGTTCCTGTTATATTCGCTATTTCCTGTAATTCATAACCTTCTATATCCCGCATTGTGATTATTTGTTTTTGCAGTCCGGGCAAACTTTCGATAATCTTTTTTACGATATCGATGGCATTTTCGGTTTCCACTCTCCCATAAGGAGTTTGTGTGTTAGTTTCAAAATGATGATCTCTGGCGTCGACGGTCTCTTTTTGGGCTCTTATGCGATCAATACAGATATTTTTCGTAATTTGTACGGAATAGCTCCCTGTATTGGAGATGGCATCCAATTGATCGCGCATGGTCCATAAGCGCAAAAGAGTTTCCTGAACAATATCTTCTGCCTCCTCTTCATCCTCCATATATTTCAATGCAGTAAAAAAAAGTATTTGTCTGAGAGAGACTATATCTGATTGGAACCGTTCTAAATCCATATATATCTATATGACGAATT
>JAJBTS010000180.1 GCA_020860885.1 Bacteroidales bacterium | reverse complement strand
ATCTAATTTGGCTTCTATTTCTTCCGGATAAAAATTTTGTCCGCTGGCTCCGAGTATGATACTTTTGGATCTTCCACGAATGAAAATATTGTTATTTTTATCAATGGTTCCTAAATCCCCGGTTTTCAGCCATCCATCCTCCGTAAATGCATTTTTGGTTGCTTCTTCGTTTTTATAATAACCCAGCATAACGTTTTGTCCCCGTACCTGGATTTCTCCTGCTATGCTGTAAGGATTTTCAGAGTCGATACGCACGTCCATGCAACTTAAAACTTTTCCACAGGAATGAGGAACAAAGTCCGGATAAAGCGAAAAGCTGATCAGAGGAGCACATTCGGTCATTCCGTATCCGACGGAAACGGGAAATTTTATTTTTAACAGGAAATCTTCTACCTCACTGTTGAAAGGAGCTCCTCCTACTATTACTTGCGACAGGCGTCCTCCGAGAGCATCAATCAGTTTTTTTCGTATCTGTGAGTAGATACGGGTGTCTAATAAAGGAATATTCAAAGCCAGACGCATCGTCTTTTTTCCTAAGATAGGCAAAATCATCTTTCTGTAAATCTTTTCCAGGATCAGCGGAACGGCAATAACCAATATGGGTTTCACTTCTTCGAACGCTTTCAGCAATATTTTTGGGGAAGGAGTTTTGCCTAATAAGGTTATGTCGCATCCCGCAGATAAAGAATATAAAAATTCGAAAGCAGCGCCGTATGTATGAGCTAAAGGAAGAAAAGACAACATCTTATCACCTCGCTTCAGATTTATATCTGTAGCAGCAAATGTCATATTTCCCGAAAGATTGTTTCCCGTAATCATAACTCCTTTGCTGAATCCGGTTGTTCCGGATGTGTAATTCAGTACCAGCACTTTATCATTCGATAAATCTATGTATTGAATGTCTTTAGGACCAAACCCTTCCGGGTATTTTGCCTGGAACTTTTTTTCTAACTGTTTGCACAAAGTATATAGGTCTTCTCCATCTTTTTGGTATTGAACTCCAAAATCACTTAAAGAGAGTGAGCCGCGTAACTCGGGTAGTTTTTCCTCTTCCAAAGTGTCCCATATAAGATCAGATGCAAACAGAAAAACCGATTCGGAGTGATTGATAATATGGTGAACATCGTTCGGATTAAAATCCTGAAGTATAGGCACGATAATAGCGCCATAAGTTACAGTTGCCATATAGGCGATGCACCAACGAGCTGTGTTTTTGCCGATAACGGCAATTTTATCTCCTTTCCTGATTTTGCATTCTTCAAAAAGAATATGTAATTTCTCTATTTCTTTGGCTACTTCCCCGTAGGTGAAGCGCGTGTTTGTTCCGTAGTCAGCCAGGGCAGGCAATTCGAAATTTTTTCTGAAACTCTCTTCGTAAAGCTTTATGAAGTTTTCTTTGTTCATGGCACACTTTGTGTATTTTTGTGCAAACATAAGCAAAAAACTTTACCCGGAAAGTAAAAAAACTGCTAAATAATCTTATTGTATGTATTTCTTTGTTGTAAAATAGACCTTAGGAAAAGAAAACACACTCTGGAAGCCTAACCAAAAAGAGGAAGTCCAAAAAGTAAATAATCTCCTCGTCTGGCCCACAACCCCCTAAAGGGAGCTATTGATATTCAACTGTTTAAGAAGTCCCCTTTAAGGGATTTAGGGGTAGAAAGTTCTTTTTGGACAACCTCGGGTCATTTGTAGGGATTTCCCTAACGTTTTTTATGTTATAGAAACAAAAGATTATTGTCCTGCCAAACAATATATTGTATCTTTGCATCTTTCTTTAACGAAATGATTGATAAAACTATTTTTCAAGATAAAAAAGCCGCTTACTATACTTTGGGATGCAAACTGAATTTTGCTGAAACGTCTACTCTGGGAAGACATCTTTCGGAAGTAGGAATCCGTAAAGCAGTGTCTGGGGAAAAAGCGGATATCTGCATTGTAAATACTTGCTCTGTAACGGAATTGGCAGACAAAAAATGCCGTCAGGCCATCCGGAGGATAAAAAAACAACATCCGGACTCTTTTATGATCGTAATCGGTTGTTATGCTCAGCTAAAACCGCAGGAGGTAAGTAATATCGATGGCGTGGACCTGGTCCTGGGTGCTGACCAAAAAATGAATGTAGTAGACCATCTTTTGAATATTTCCCGGGAAGACTCCGAAAGCCGCATTGCTGTTAGTTCAATCCATTCAGTTAAAGAATTTGTTCCTTCCTGTTCCAGCGACGACCGTACTCGTCATTTTTTGAAAGTACAGGACGGCTGTGACTACTATTGCAGCTATTGTACCATTCCCTTTGCAAGAGGCCGGAGCCGCAACGGCAAGATCGAAGATCTGGTCCGGATGGCCGAAAAGGCTGGCGAAGAAGGAGGTAAAGAAATTGTTTTGACGGGAGTGAATATCGGGGACTTTGGAAAAATAACAGGAGATAGTTTCTTTGATTTGATCCGGGAATTGGATAAAGTAAAAACAATCGAGCGTTTCCGCATATCTTCTATTGAACCGAATCTTCTGACCGATAAAATTATCCGGTTTGTTGCTGGTTCCGAACGATTTGCCCCTCATTTTCATATCCCTTTACAATCCGGGTCGGACGATGTCCTGAAGTTGATGAGAAGAAAGTACGATACTGCTCTTTTCCGTTCAAAAATAGAAAAGATCAGACAATATATGCCCGAAGCTTTTATCGGAGTAGATACCATAGTGGGAGTAAGAGGAGAAACCGATGTTTATTTTGAAGATGCCAGACAATTTCTTGAGAGTTTGCCGTTTTCCCAATTGCATGTTTTTACTTATTCGGAAAGACCGGGAACCCTTGCTTTGAAGATTGATCATGTAGTCACTTCAAAAGAGAAGCAGGATCGGAGCAAGATACTGTTGGAAATGTCTGACAGAAAGACAAACGAATTTTATCTGTCACAATTACATACGAAACATAAAGTCTTATTCGAACATACCCGTAAGGGTTCTAAAATGTACGGATATACTGAAAATTACGTTAAAGTAGAAACGGATTATAATTCTCGATGGGTAAACCGCGTTATGGATGTGGAATTGGGTGATTTTAATTCCGATAAGACCGCTCTTCAGCTTCAATCTGTAGATCTCGTATGAAACGTACTGCGATCGTAATTTTGAATTGGAATGGTAAGCAGTTGCTGGAACAGTTTTTGCCTTCCATATATAAGTATACATCTTTGGAAGAAGTAGATGTCATCGTGGCAGATAACGGTTCCACAGATGATTCTTTGATTTATTTGAAAGAACATCACCCCGATATCATTGTATATCCTTTGAAAGAGAATTTAGGTTTTGCAGAAGGTTATAACAGGGCGCTTGCAGACTTGCAATATGAATATGTGGTATTATTAAATTCGGATGTGGAAGTCGGAAAAGATTGGTTGCGCTTAGCTATAGAGTATCTTGATAAGCACGCAGAAATCGCAGCATTACAACCTAAAATATTATCCTACAGAGAGAAATATTCATTTGAATATGCAGGTGCTTCCGGAGGATTTATGGATAAAAATGGTTATCCGTTTTGCAGAGGACGCATTTTAGGAACCGTGGAGAAGGATTCGGGGCAATACGATGATCCTGTTCCTGTTTTCTGGGCCAGCGGCGCTTGTCTGATTATTCGTTTAAAAGAGTATAAAGAAGCAGGTGGACTGGATCCTGTTTTTTTCGCACATCAGGAAGAGATCGATCTTTGCTGGAGATTGAATGCCAGGGGAAAGAAAATTATGTGTTATCCTCTATCTTATGTTTATCATTTAGGAGGAGCAACACTCGACAAAGCCAATCCGAGAAAGACTTATCTGAATTTCAGGAATAACCTGCTGATGTTGTATAAAAATCTTCCGGAAGACAGGTATGGTAAAGTGATGTTTGTACGTTTCTTCTTAGATTATTTGTCGGCCTTGCATTTTATCCTGAAAGGACAATTCGATAACTGCCTGGCAGTATGGAAAGGACGGAGAGATTTTTATAAATTAAGAACACAATATAAAACGATAAGAGAACACAACTTACGAGAAAGCCGGGTTAGAATACCCGATACGATTTATCAGAAAAGTATTATCCGGCAATATTATTTAAACAGAAAGAAAAAATACAGCCAACTTAAGTGAAAGAATATATTGAACAAACGGAAAAGGTGGATGTACAGGGAGCTCGTGTACATAACCTCAAGAACATTGATGTAAGTATTCCCAGAAATAAATTTACCGTCTTAACCGGTTTAAGCGGAAGTGGAAAATCGTCCCTGGCATTTGATACGATCTTTGCCGAAGGACAAAGACGTTATATCGAGACATTCTCTGCTTATGCCCGTTCGTTCCTGGGAAATATGGAACGTCCGGATGTAGATAAGATCACAGGACTGAGTCCGGTGATATCCATAGAACAGAAAACAACGAACAGGAGCCCACGGTCTACCGTCGGAACAACTACGGAGATCTACGATTTCCTGCGGTTGTTGTATGCAAGGGCGGGGGATGCCTATTCTTATCATTCCGGAGAAAAAATGGTCAAATATACGGAAGAGCAGGTAATCGACTTGATCCTGTCTCAGTATGAGGGAAAGAAAGTATATCTTCTGGCTCCGCTGGTGCGTAACCGTAAAGGTCATTATAAAGAATTGTTTGAGCAACTCCGTAAAAAAGGATTCCTGAATGTACGTGTAGACGGACAATTAAAAGAAATTGTTCCGGCAATGAAACTGGACCGTTATAAGAATCACTCCATTGAAGTGGTGGTCGATAAGCTTTTGATCTCATCTAAAGATAAACAACGTATTAATAATAGTGTTAATACGGCTATGAGGCAGGGAGACGGATTAATTATGATCCTGGAACTGGATTCCGGAGAGTTGCGTCATTACAGCCGTAGGTTGATGTGTCCTACCACAGGATTGTCTTACAGTGATCCGGCCCCTCATAATTTTTCTTTTAACTCCCCGCAGGGAGCCTGCCCGAAATGTAAAGGAATAGGAACTATCAATCAGATCGATATCAATAAAATCATTCCGGATCCGAAACTGAATATCTATCAGGGAGGGATAGCTCCTCTCGGAAAATACAGGAATGTACTTATTTTCTGGCAGATTGAGGCTATCCTGGAAAAATACGATGTGAATATAAAGACTCCTTTGAAAGATGTTCCGGAAGAAGCGATTGATGAAATTATGAACGGTACGGAAGAGCGCCTTCAAATAAAAAACGAATCATTGGGAAATTCAAATTATTTCCTTTCTTTCGAAGGGGTGAATAAATACATCGCGATGCAACAGGAGTCGGATAGTTCTGCTTCTGCTCAGAAATGGGCGGATCAGTTTATCCATACAACGGTATGTCCCGAATGCAACGGACAACGGCTGAATAAAGAAGCCCTCCATTATTTTATTAACGGGAAAAATATTGCCGAACTGGCAGCGATGGATATTCTGGAATTATCTCAATGGCTCAATGACCTGGAGCCTCATTTGTCCAAACAACAGAAGCTTATCGCTACGGAAATATTAAAGGAAATACGCAGCAGGATACAGTTTTTGCTGGATGTAGGGCTGGAATATCTTTCCTTAAACCGGGCGTCTACCTCTTTGTCGGGAGGTGAAAGCCAAAGGATCCGGCTGGCTACCCAGATAGGTTCTCAATTAGTAAATGTTCTTTATATCCTCGACGAACCGAGTATCGGACTTCATCAAAGGGATAACATAAAATTGATCGATTCTTTGAAACAATTACGGGATACAGGAAATTCAGTGATTGTAGTAGAGCATGATAAAGATATGATGCTGAGTTCGGACTATGTGGTGGATTTAGGACCACGGGCCGGACGAAAGGGCGGAGAGATTGTCTTTGCAGGAACTCCTGAAGAATTACTCAAAGCCAATACTCTTACTTCTTCTTATCTGAATGGAACGGAATCGATTCCTGTTCCTAAGAAAAGAAGGAAAGGCAATGGAGAGTATATCATGTTAAAAGGAGCTTCGGGTAATAACCTGAAAAACGTGAATGTGAAATTTCCTTTGGGGCAGTTTATCTGTGTGACCGGAGTATCGGGTAGCGGTAAATCGACCTTGGTAAATGAAACGCTTCAACCGATCATCAGTCAGAAATTATACCGTTCTTTACAGGACCCTTTGCCTTATAAATCAATCGAAGGACTGGAGCATATAGACAAGGTCGTAAACGTGGACCAGTCTCCGATTGGCCGTACTCCCCGTTCCAACCCTGCCACTTATACAGGTGTATTTGCAGATATACGTAAATTGTTTGTTGAATTGCCCGAATCGAAAATCCGCGGATATAAGCCCGGTCGTTTTTCTTTCAATGTGAAAGGTGGCCGTTGTGAGACTTGTGGAGGAAACGGATACAAATCGATAGAGATGAATTTCTTACCGGATGTCCTGGTCCCGTGTGAAGAGTGTCATGGGAAAAGATATAACCGGGAAACTCTGGAAGTCCGTTTCAAAGGGAAATCAATCGCAGATGTATTGGATATGACGATCAATATGGCGGTTGAATTCTTTGAAAATGTTCCCCAGATCTATCATAAGATAAAAGTTTTACAGGATGTGGGTTTGGGCTATATAAAACTCGGACAATCTTCTACAACCTTATCGGGTGGAGAAAGCCAACGGGTGAAATTAGCAACCGAACTATCGAAAAGGGATACCGGTAAAACGCTTTACATATTGGACGAACCTACCACAGGATTGCATTTCGAAGATATCAAAGTCTTACTGGATGTAATCAATAAATTGGTGGATAAAGGCAATACCATGATCATTATCGAACATAATCTGGATGTGATCAAGTGTGCGGATTATATCATCGATATAGGCCCGGAAGGTGGTCGTGGAGGAGGTCAGATCCTTTATACAGGAACTCCGGAAGGGTTAGCTAAATCCGGTAAAGGATATACAGCTCCTTTTTTGAAAGAAGAACTGGGCCAGTCTACAGTGAACAGTAAACAGTAAACAGTTATCAATAACACTAAGTAGTTATCAGGGAGGGGTAGGAGGAGGTAATTAAAATTATGGTTCGTTATTTATTCTTTATTCTGGCTGTAGCCTCCTGCTTTCTTTCTCCTGCGATAGCCCTTTTTATAGGGATTGCTTTTGCTCTCGTATTCAAATCTCCCTTTTTGAAGCAGTCAAAGAAAGTATCCAAATATCTTTTGCAGGTGGCAGTCGTCGGATTGGGTTTCGGAATCAATCTGCATGAATCACTCGCCGTTGGAAAAGAAGGGATGATCTTTACTATTATCTCAGTGACAGGCGTTATGCTGATTGGTTATTTATTGGGACGTATCCTGAAATTACAACCCAAATTGTCTTATCTGATCTCTTCCGGGACAGCTATTTGCGGAGGAAGTGCGATTGCTGCTATCTCTCCTATTGTAAAGGCGAATGAAGATGAAACTTCCATGTCTCTGGCTGTTATTTTTACTTTGAATGCTGTTGCCTTATTTCTGTTTCCTCCCGTAGGCAGGATGTTGGGATTAACCCAGGAACAATTTGGTATGTGGGCAGCCATAGCCATACACGATACCAGTTCGGTGGTTGGAGCGGGTGCGGAATACGGAGCTGAGGCCTTAAAGGTTGCGACCATGGTGAAGCTTACGCGCGCGCTCTGGATAATTCCGTTGTCGTTGGTTTCTATTTTTATTTTTAATAGGAATAACCATAAAAAGATCTCTGTTCCGTGGTTTATCTTTTTGTTTATTCTGGCCATGATCGTTAATACATACTTTTCTATTCCGGAGGTTGTATTGCAGGGCATTTCGTTTCTCTCTCATAAACTTCTGTCGCTTACACTTTTTCTGATAGGAAGTACTCTTTCCATCGCTGCTATCCGGAATGTAGGAATTAAACCTGTGGTCCTGGGTATTTCTTTGTGGATAATTATATCGTTGACTTCGTTACTGGTGATAGTCTGAAACTTTTACTCCACTCTATATTCTATATTGTTATAGGAGTAATTTATTTGCATCGTTTTTGATTATCAGTATATATATCTTATTTATTTTGTGAAAATTTATGTATTTGTTATATCTTTGATTCTTCTTAGATTTATATAGTTTAGATTTGATGATCAAAATACTGAGTTTTTTT
>JAJBTS010000414.1 GCA_020860885.1 Bacteroidales bacterium | reverse complement strand
GGAGAGGAAATAGATGCTTAGTAAATAATTTCTTAAGGGTTTTTCATTATTGAGGGTAGATAATATATCTTCTAGCTGAGTCCCGAAAAACTCTTTAAAATTTCCTTCTAAAAAGCCATTCTTAAGTAAATAGAGAACAACAAACCCTATTCCGGAAAGGCCGGATTGGAAACTGTGATCGTTTTGAAGATCCGTTAAAACTATTGCCTCCTGAATCAATTCAAAAGCATATTCTTCCAACCGGTCATCCTCAAAAAGCCGGGCTGCTTCAAACAAGCACAAAGACATTCCTGCCTTACCATTATACAATCCTAATGAATTTACGGAAAATGCATTTAACAAAAGGTAGTCAATTAATTTATATAGTCTTTCCTTATCCATAATAATATTATAACAATTTTGGTGATTGCAATTATATTAGCTTCATATTTCTTGCAAATATCCAAATAAATATTCTTTTTTACAAACAATACTTAACCTTATTCGTATGTTCTTCAACATGTTTTCGTTGAATGCCGGATGAATACCAAAGAATGCACATTTATGCTTTACATTTGATTGAGCCATGAAAGGATCGTTTCAAAATACAGTTTATCCTGAAGTTTTATTTTTCTTTCCCCATGACCGTACTCAACAGTTGCTTCTTTCGAATTCAGACTACGGAAGTGGTGATCGGCACCGGGAATTACTTCTATGGTAAAATTTGTCTTACCGTATTTGTCTACAATCTGTTTTGTATTAGAAATACTTTCCCCGGCATTTATGTAAGTATCTTTCTCTCCGGAAAGCATCAGTACCGGCACTTCAATTTTCGGATAATATTCTTCGGGGTTCCATTGTAAAAAGTTAATTTCCTGAGGAGTATACAAATTTTTTATAGCTACATCCAGAAAATCGTTTATGGAAGCCCTATTCAGGTCTTTTGTGAAATAACTTATTCCTAATTCTTTAGTATCTATCTTCACTGAAATAGACTCTGTATGAAAAGCTCTTTCCAATTCTTTTTTAATATTCTCCTGAATGAGAAGAGGATCTTTCTCTTTTAATACGATCTTACGATTTATCTCATTGGTACAATTCCATATACATTCTTCAAAGAGTTCATCTGCGGATTTTTCTTCTGTGGCTCTGTATATCTTATTTTCATATATAAAATGATCTTTCGGGAAAAACTTTCTGAAATTTGAAAAGAAATTTTTATACGATATTAAGAAATCGGTATTTTTCCAATAATATTGTCTAATATCTACCGAAGGAATACCGGGAGTTGCAATCAACAGGGCAAAGTCAAAATCTTTATTTCTGGTGACTGCTTTTGCAGCAGCTATTCCTCCGTTGCTATATCCTTTTACGCCTATTGGAATCTTCCTGAACCGGGAATCCTGCCTCAAAAAACGACAGGCATTCACTGCATCTTCCGCAAGCGTATTCAGGGTTAATTTTTTTGCTTCTTGTATATTGTTGGAGATTACAGTTGCCCGGGGTGAAATTCTCATCACGCCTATATTATTGGAAGTGAAGGTTAAAATATCCTGATGGATGATAGAATCAAAAGGGGAAGTAAAATCGGGATGGACGTATTGTATATCGATATAATTTAATTCGACAATAATCTTATTTATTTTGTGAGAAGGCAGATACAACGTACTTTTAATGGGAATTGAATCTTCTGTATAATAAGTAAATTTTTCGATTATTGTCTGGTTCTCTTTTGAATTCTGACAAGAAATGAAAATACAGGAACAGGAAAGCAAAGCCATAAAGAAGGAAAGGCTTGTGGAATAAATTTGTTTTTTCTTCATTGGATACAATCTTAATAAGTAAATAAATGGTTTATATCAGTATCCTTCTGGCTATTGCCAAAGGTTCCTAACAGTACTATTGATTTTAATTCATTGAAAGAAATCTTTCTGGCTCTTGTCAGCTCTTTCCTAAACTAAAAATAATATTTATCTCACAACATTTGCAAATATGAAAATAATTACTCATTTTTGCAAAAATTAATTAACCTTATTTGTATGTTCTTTAACACGTTTCCGCATGAATTCCAGATGGATGCGAAAGATTGCGGACCTGCATGCCTTAAAATTATAGCTAAATATTATGGAAAATACTACTCCCTCCAATATTTAAGAGATCTATGTGGAATCACACGGGAAGGAGTTTCCTTTTTAGATATCAGCTATGCCGCGGAAAAGATAGGTCTTCGCAGCCTTTCGGTGAATGCCACCTTATCCGATCTGAGGGATAAAGTCGTTTTACCCTGTATCATTCATTGGGACAATGATCACTTTATAGTAGTCTATAAAGTGACGAAGAATAAAGTGTATGTGTCGGATCCGGGGAGAGGTTTAACCAGCTATACTTATTCCCAGTTCAAAGACAAGTGGTACAAGGAAGATTTCGGCTATGGGGTACTGATGGGTTTGGAACCGATGGCTAACTTCAAACAGATTGAGGCCCATGAACGTATCGCCAAATTCAAGACTTTTGAAAACCTGATCAATTATTTCACGCCCTATAAGAGAGCGTTCGGGATCCTGGTTGCCGTGATGCTTCTGGCTACCGGACTGCAGGCTTTGTTACCCTTTATATCCAAAGCAGTTATAGATACGGGTATCTATGCCCGCGATGTTTCCTTCATCCAAATGATGCTGATCGGGAATATCGTCCTCTTGTTGAGCATCACCCTTTCGAATGTTTTGCGCGACTGGGTACTGCTGCATGTCTCTACCCGGGTCAATGTATCCCTGATTTCCGATTACCTCATCAAACTGATGAAGCTGCCTATTACCTTTTTCGAGAACAAACTCGTAGGGGATATTTTGCAGCGGGCGCACGATCACGACCGTATCCGCAGTTTTGTATTGGGCAACTCCCTGGGAATGTTGTTTTCCTTTGTCACTTTCCTTGTTTTCAGCATTATACTGTTGGTCTACAATCCCGGTATTTTCTTTATATTCATTGCCGGAAGCGCGTTGTATGTGATCTGGATATTGACTTTCCTCGGCATCCGGAAGAAACTGGATTGGGAATATTTCGAACTGAATGCCAAGAACCAGAGTTATTGGGTGGAAACAGTGGAAAACGTGCAGGAAATAAAGATCAACAACTACGAAGATATCAAACGCTGGAAGTGGGAAGGTTTGCAGGCCCGTATTCACCGTCTGAGCCTGAAAGTGTTGAAAGTGAACAATGCGCAGTCTCTGGGAGCGCAGTTTATCAACCAGCTTACAAATCTGGGAATTACTTTCTACTGTGCTATTGCCGTGATCAACGGAGAGATCACTTTCGGGATTATGATCTCCACACAGTTCATCATCGGGATGTTAAACGGGCCCGTTGCCCAACTGGTCGGATTTATCCAGTCGGCGCAATACGCCAAGATCAGTTTTATGCGTATCAACGAGATCCATCAGTTAAAAGATGAAGACGAAGTGTCTTCGGTGGTTACCAATAGCTTTGAACTTCCTGCGGACAAAGGTCTTATCGTCAAAAATCTGTCGTTCCAATATTCGCCTCATGCACCTTTGGTTTTGAAGAATGTTTTTATGACTATTCCTGAAGGGAAGGTGACGGCTATAGTGGGAGACAGCGGTTGCGGAAAATCTACTCTGCTGAAACTTTTGCTTCGTCTTTATACTCCTTCCTTCGGGGAAATATGCATCGGCAATATGAATATCAATAACATCAGTCTCCGGCAATGGCGGGCCAAATGCGGGTGCGTGATGCAAGACGGTAAACTGTTCAATGATACCATACAGAACAATATTGTATTGAACGATGAAAATATAGATTACCAGGCGTTGCAACAAGCGGTTCATGTCGCCAATATAGCCAACGAGATCGAAGCCATGCCCCAGGGATATCAGACCATGATCGGTGAAATGGGACGCGGATTGAGCGGTGGACAGCGGCAACGCTTACTGATTGCCCGTGCATTGTATAAAAAGCCGGATTACCTTTTTCTGGATGAGGCTACGAATGCGCTGGATACCATCAACGAACAGAAAATTGTTAAAGCCTTGAATAATGTCTTTCAGAACCGCACCGTTATTATTGTCGCCCATCGCCTGAGCACCATCCGGCGGGCCGACCAGATCATTGTGATGAGGGGCGGGATGATTGCTGAAGTCGGTAACCACGACTTCTTAATGGAAAACAAACGATACTATTACGAACTGATACAAAGTCAATATGAAGTGGAACCCCAGAAAGAACTCCAGGAAGCCTGAGGAGGAAGTGGAAGATAAAAGACGTAGCGAAGAAATCAATGAGATCATAGAACGGATGCCCATGACTTTCGGGCGTTGGGTAGCCGTGGCTTTCTTTATTTTTACGGCTTTGCTGCTCCTTTTCGGCTGGATCATCAAGTATCCGGATACGGTAACCGGACAGATCAAAATCAATTCCAGTCATGCTCCGGTCAAACTGGTCGCCAATACTTCCGGGAATATTCATGAGATTCTCTTTGCACCCCAGCAGGAGGTTTCCCAGGGAGAATATATCGCTGTCGTGGATAATCCGGCCGTAACAACGGATGTACAGGCGGTTATCGGCCTGATCGGCGCCTTCGATCCGAACGAAAAAAGAGTCTCCGAAAGCCGGGTGGTTTTTCCGGAAAGAGTCTCGCTGGGCGACCTCAACCTGAAATATTATTCTTTCCTGACTTCCCTGAAAAACAAGACAGACCATGAAAAAGATAATATCTATGAAAAGCAGCGTAAAAGTCTGCTGGACGATATCGGCTGGAAACAATCCATTTTAAGCGAGTCGCAAAAGCTCTTGTCCATAGCCGAAGAGAAGCTGGAAATATCCCGGAAATGGTTTGATAAATACGCTTCTTTAAGCAAGGATGAAATAGTGACGTACGAATACGAAGTAGACAGGAGCAAATCCGACCTTCTTTCTGCCCGCCAGGAAGAACAGAACCTGAAAAAAGAGCTGGCTTCTATCCGCATGCAGATCATGGAAAATGAAAACCGTTTGAACCAGTTGCAGATTGAACAGCGGGAAAGGGAAAGACAGTTGCAACTGGATCTTCTTACCACTTATCACGATCTGAACGATAACCTCAAAGCCTGGGAACAGAAATATGTCTTTAAAGCTCCTTTCAGCGGAAAAGTGGAATATCTGAAATTCCTGACTGAAAACCAGTTCGTACAGGCAGGGGAGGAGATCTTTGGCGTGGTTCCTAAAGAAAGCAATATTTTCGGTCAGATGCTGCTGCCCTCCGTCGGAGCGGGCAAGGTGAAAGTAGGCAGCCGGGTGACGGTCAAACTGGATAATTATCCTTATATGGAATATGGTTCTATAGAAGGGAAAGTCGCCTCTATTTCTTTACTCACACAACCTCAGAATACCGGACAGAGTTCGATAGATACGTATTTGTTACTGGTCGAATTGCCGGACCAGTTAAAAACCAATTACGGGGAAATATTGGATTTCCAGCACGAGATCGGAGGTTATGCGGATATTATTGTGAAAGAAAGAAGGCTTATACAACGGCTATTCGATAATTTGAAATACAGGACGAAAGATAAATAGCTGTTTTCCATTAACCCTTAAAATGAATATTTAATCACACTATAATGAGAACACCTACGATGTGGACGGTACTGCGTAATGCTTTTTTTATCCTGCTTCTTTTTGTTTCAGCAGTAGGATTATCGGCTCAAAATAATAAATTACATTTAACCCTGGACGAGTGCATCGGGATTGCCACAGACAGTACCATCACTGCTTTCCGGACCAAAAATCTCTACTTGTCGGGTTACTGGGAATACCGTACTTACAAAGCCCAGCGGCTGCCCCTTATTTCTTTGCAGCTTACCCCGGTGCAATACAACAGCAATTTTGTGAAGAGGTACGACTTCAATGAGAACATCGAAGTTTACCGCCAGCAACAATCTTACAGCGCTTCCGGAGGATTGTCTGTTTCCCAGAATCTGGACCTGACGGGAGGGACTTTCATTCTGGATACGGAACTTGATTTTATACGGAATTTCGGGGATAATGTATACAACAATTATTCGAGCACTCCCGTACGCTTGGGTTATTCGCAGTCCTTATTCGGGTTTAATACCTTCCAATGGGAAAAGAAAATTGAACCTTTGAAATACGAAAAAGCCCGGCGTCAGTTTATCTATTCCCGGGAAGAGATTGCGGAAGCAACCGTAACGTATTTCTTTAATGTAGCTACGGCGCAGGCTGAATATAATATGGCGCTGGAAAATATTGCCTCCACAGATTCTTTATACAAAGCGGGTAAAGAAAGGCGGCGTATTTCTTCCATTTCCGAAGCGGATTTACTGACTTTGCATCTGGATTTGATCAACGCTGAAAATGCGTACGAGACGGCTTTGTTGCAGTTGGAAAAGACTTTGGCCGTTTTCCGTTCTTTCCTGAATATCCCGAACGACCGGGAGATCGTGTTGAATGTGCCGGATACCCCTCATTTTTTTCCTGTGTCGCAGGAAGAAGCGCTGTCTTACGTAAAGGAAAACAATCCTCTTATTCTGGAGAATAGGCAAAAGGTATTGGAGGCCGAAAGGGAGGTCGACCTGACCAGTAAATCTGCTGGCTTCAATGCCAGTCTTTCCGCCAGTGTGGGATTCAACCAGGCTGCCGATAATTTGAAAGACGCTTATATCGATCCTTTGCGTCAGGATGCTTTCCGCGTAAGTGTTTCTGTTCCTTTGGTGGATTGGGGCATCCGGAAGGGCAAAGTGAATATGGCGAAAAACAACCTGAATGTGGTGCGGTTGTCCGTAGAACAGAACGAACAGGACCTGGAACAGGAAATATCCACTTTGGTTTTGGAATTCAATAAACAGCAGACACTAATCCGCAAAGCATCGGAGGCCCTGGAAATGGCAATCCAGTCGTACAATATCAACAAACAGCGGTTTATTATCGGGAAAGCGGATGTGAATACCGTTACCTTATCCCTCAACAGGAGGAAAGAAGCGCAGCGCAATTACCTCCATATCCTGGGGAATTACTGGAGTTGCTATTACAACATACGTAAGCTGACTTTGTACGACTTTGAACGAAACAGGGAGCTGTCTTTTTCGTTCGATGAATTGCTGAAATAAGAATCGGAGGTTTGCTAAGAGTAGGGAAGAACACGGATTAGAGTTTACCTCCTTGATTCGTCGTATTACTCTTCTAATTCATCAGAGATTTCGAAACCTTTGAAAGCTTCTATATCCGTTCTTGGAGAAAATTGTGACTTGTTTTTCTTTTCGGGAGTATCTTTAAAAATTGTTTTCTCATATTCCCACCGGAGTTTTTCCAGCTTTAGTTTTTCAGGCTCTATCCATTCGAAATATTTTTCCAAATAAACGGAAGGTTCGAAGAAGAGTCCCGTTCTACCGGGTACAAACCCTCTGATCGACGTCGAAGAATATAAGATGTTATTGCAACAGACTTTTTTCAATAAAAGAAATAACTTCTCAATATCTATATCGAAAAAATCAATTTCATAAGGTGTGGCATTTATCATTCCTTCATTCAAATAAGACTCGTGTACCGGAAGGGTCTCGGCTTTTCTTCCGGATCTGTAATAGACTCCTGCCAAATAGGAACAGATCTTTTCGTTGGTATCAAATAACTCAAATTTTAAATCTCCGGTAGACTCATTAAAAAAACTATTCATAACCCGGGCCAATTCCGGAGAGTACGAACGTATGATTCCTTTTTCATCTTCACTGATAATTATTTCTTCCCCGAGAGTTTGACGGATGTAATTCCTGATGAATACTACCCAGGGGTGATCATTGTCTTCCTCATTTATTAAAGAAGAATTTTCCTGAGGTATCTTTTTACTGCCGAAGATTCCGAAAAGAAAGTATTCGGGAACAATAACAGGAGTATAATTTTTGAAAAATCCTTCTATCGCTTCTTTAGAAGTGTAGTAAATGTTGCATATTTTGCCTTCCGATAGGGCAGTTTGAATAAAAGGATAATAATCTTCTTTGGTTGATACAAAGTCTCCTTCCATTTCTTTCAGCTCTTTGGTACTTAGCCTCTTCATAGCAAAAGGTACCGATTTCCCTGTAGTATCCTTCTTTACAGATGAATTCTGAGCCGATAAGGGGAATAGCAATCCCACAATTAAGAAAGTAAAAATCAATCTATTCATGGT
>JAJBTS010000301.1 GCA_020860885.1 Bacteroidales bacterium | reverse complement strand
TATTAAAAAGTTACAATCACACTATAGAGAACAAATCATTCTAACTCAAAAAAATAGTCACACTTTATGAAAAAAATTATTTTGCTTGCCCTAATACTATCTTGTCTTTTACCACAATTAAAAGCAGATGATAAATACGAAAAATGGGCCGAAGAAGTCAGGAAAGAAGTATGGTCGTGGGATTATCCTTTTCTTTTCAATTACGATGTTCCTGCTAAGTACGATACTTGCTCGATAGTAATACTTGCATGGCATAACGATATTACGGCAGGTTTAAAAAAGAAATACAAAGAGGATGAACCGGAGTTAAGCGTTACTAAATCCAACCGTCCTCATTACAACAATACCGAGCGATGGGTCATAAAGATCAATGACCAACGAGCATTAGAGAGTTATTCGGAAATTAATTTCCAACAGTTCAAAAAGAACTCCTACTTTAACCTCAAAGAAGAAGTTACTTCGGCTATTGGAGCAAGGATTATAAAACCGGACGGAAGAATCATTGATGTGGATGCTTCCCGTGCTACTTCTTTGCTGGACGAGAAAAAAACAAACAAAGGAGGTTGGCCATCCCTGAATTACAGGTGGGGGATATCCTGGATTATTTTATAACGGACGAATTCAAGTTAAGCGTATGGGAAGATGTTCCTGAATTGGTATTTCACCTTGCTTACAAAGTACCTGTCCTATCCTATTCGGTACATTGCATGGTTAGTCACCGGATGGCAGTAGAATATAAAACCATTAATGGAGCTCCGCCTTTCAACGTATCCAAAGATGCAAGCAATCAAATCAATATTCTGGATATGGAAGCAAAAGACTTGCTGTATATCACAGACAAACTATGGACATTTCCCCTGAGAGAAACTCCTACTATCCGAATGAAAATTTATAATGTAGAAAATCGAAACATCGCTCATCCGGGAAGCAGGCCCCTGTTCAATTCCATTGAAAAAGACAAACCTTACAGCCGCGTTATCCGCGATACCGAATGGAGCGCCTCTGCAGAAACAGGTATATGGCAGTATAATAAAGTAAATACTTTACCTTTTTCCAATGAAATAAGTAAATTATTAAAAGATTATAAATTACAACATCCTCAGGCCAGTCCGGATGAAATCAATGCGTTTATTTATTATGCATTCAGATACTATATGTATCAGTCTCCTGATGAAGCTATCCTGGTGGGCAATAAGAGAAATTTTGAAAGATTTAATTCCCGCATGTATATTTTATTTCTAGAGAGGTTTCTTTTCTATTTGAATCGTACCGATGCTTTAGCCTTAGGAATGACTATCGGAAGAAACGAATCGGATGCAGAAGATATTTTCAGCAGGTACGATTCGGATTTCTTTTTGACAAAAGCTTCCGATCCTTCAAAGAATTTGTTTTATTATTCTCCTTTTACCCATGCATGGTTCGTACCGGGAGAATACGAAGGACAAAAAGTCTCTTCCATACAGGTGGAAAAATATGCAAGAGAGGGGTCTGCAAAAGGTAAAAATCCTCCTCCTTTTCATTTGCCTGTATCCGACGCAGAAAAAAACAAGGAGACGATAAATATATCCGCAAAGATCGTAAATTCTGATCTGATCATAGAAAGGAATCCTATTATTATGGGTGACCGAAGAGAAGCTTTCCAAAAAATGCTGTTGTTGTATGAAGATTACGAAGGTGAACTACGTGAATTCTTAGGCATTAAAGAAACATTCTGGGAAGAAATAGCCCGGACTAAAAGACTGTCAAAACTTACTTCGGATTACAAAGCTGATTTCGAAAAAGCCCGAAAGGAACAAAAAGAAAACTTAAAACTGGAAGCTTTCCTTTATCATAATGAAAAAATAGAAGATATTCTGGAATACAAAATAATCAATTCTGCTCTTACACATTACGACCCGGAATTCAGTTACCAAACCACATACATCAAAAATAATTTTCTAAAGAAAGCCGGAAACAATTATATAGTAGATGTAGGTAAATTAATTGGAAGCCCGATAAATATAAGCCCTTCGGAAAGAGAAAACAGAAAAATGAATATTTACCATTTTTCTACGAATACTTGCGAATATAACATATCTATTTAGATTCCGGAAGGATATAATACAAATGTTAACAAGGATTTAAACATGCAAATTAAAAACGATTGCGGCGAATTTAGCTCCTCTTGCACTCTTACCGATAACCAGTTGAAAATACAGGTCAAAAAGATATTTTACCACAATTACGAGCCCAAAGAAAACTGGCCTAAGTTATTGGAAATTATGGATGCAACGAATAACTTTATAGGAAAAACAATATTCCTGGAAAAACTATGAAAGAATCAGGAATACTTTTAAGAATACTATAATACTAAAAAAATTTAATAAGAAACTGCCCCTCTTTTCATATGTAAAATGGGGTAGTTTCTTCCTTTCGGATCCTTTTCAGAGAAAGTCATGAGTTGCCTTCACTGAACTTTCCCAGATATCCGTTAAACGAGTATAATCTTTCTTTGTTGCAGAATCCTATCATAGTTTTATTTTAACTGATCATAAACCAACCCATCTGATGCTGGCGGTTCAATCGATACAATTGTCTTTTCAAAATCTGGTTGGGGTATTTCTCTAATAAAGGATCCTCCTCGAGAACCTCCCGGGCCAAATCACGTGCCAGACTCAATATTTGGCCATCGTGAGATAAATTAGCTATTTTCAGGTTAAAAGCTACACCGCTCTGCTGAGTACCGTCGATATCTCCGGGCCCACGCAATTTAAGGTCTTCTTCGGCAATAATAAAGCCATCGTTGGTTTCCGTCATAATCGCAATTCGCTTGCGGGTATTTTCCGATAATTCATATTTACTAATCAGGATACAGTACGATTGGTCTGCCCCACGGCCTACGCGACCTCTCAACTGATGCAACTGGGAAAGGCCAAAACGTTCGGCATTTTCAATGATCATAACAGAAGCATTCGGGACATTCACTCCTACTTCAATAACAGTAGTAGCCACCATGATCTGTGTCTCTCCGGATACGAACTTCTGCATTTCCGCTTCTTTCTCTGCCGGCTTCATCTTTCCATGCACCATAGAGACTTTATATTCAGGAAATATCTCTTTGGTTTTCTCAAATCCTTCCGTTAAGTTTTGCAAATCTATTTTCTCACTTTCTTCGATAAGCGGATAAACAATATAGACCTGTCGTCCGGATTGTATCTGTTTTCGCACGGAAGTATATAGATTCCTTCTTTTCTGATCGTAGACATGCAATGTTTTTACAGGTTTTCTTCCGGGAGGCAATTCATCAATAACAGATACATCCAGGTCTCCGTATAAGGTCATTGCCAAAGTACGGGGGATTGGCGTCGCCGTCATGACCAAAACATGCGGGGGAACCGTGTTCTTTTTCCAAAGCTTTGCCCTTTGTGCTACACCAAAACGATGCTGTTCGTCTACAACGATCATTCCCAGGTTACCAAAATCGACCGTATCTTCAATCAATGCATGAGTACCTATGGTGATCTGTATTTCCCCACTCTTTATTTTCGGAAGGATCTTTTCCCTCTCTTTCTTTTTGGTAGATCCGGTCAGTAGCGCTACTTCAATCCCCAATCCTCTTACCAACTCAGAAATCGTTTCGAAATGCTGCGTCGCCAATATTTCCGTCGGAGCCATAATAGCTCCCTGAAAACCATTATCGAGAGCTATCAACAGAGAAAGAAGGGCTACCAAGGTTTTACCGCTTCCCACATCTCCCTGAAGCAAACGATTCATTTGCCTGCCCGTATGGGTATCGTGACGAATTTCCCGAACTACCTTTTTCTGAGCATTGGTTAATTCAAAAGGGAGATTCTTCTCATAGAAAGAATTGAAATAATTCCCTACTTTCGAAAATATAAATCCTCCCAAGCGCTTTTCCCTGTATTTTGTTACCCTCAGGATATTCAACTGAAGATAAAATAGTTCTTCAAACTTCAACCGGTATTGAGCTTTCCTTAATAAATCGGCCGATTTTGGGAAATGAATGTTGCGGATGGCTTCGTCCAGGCTAATCAAATGAGCCTTGGAGATAATCCTCTCATTCAATGTTTCCTCCAACGGAGTTTTTATATTTTGCAGAATTTGGGTGATGATCTTTTGTAAAGCGCGTGAATGAAGAAAAGCATTCTTCATCTTTTCAGTAGTATTGTACTGTCCTTGTACTCCGACTTCCCCTTCGTAAAACTTATTTTCCGTTTCCAGTTCCGGATGGGCAATATTGATCCGGTGACCGAAAAGAGTGGGTTTGCCAAAGAGAATATATTCCTTGCCTACTTCATACAAGCTTGGAATCTGTTTGATCATCCGGAACCATACCAGCTCAATGCTTCCCGTATCGTCGTAAAAGACGGCCGTCAACCTGCGGGCTCTCCCCTCACCCACTGCTTCATAGTAACGTATACGCCCTTTCAACTGAATGTACGGCATATTTCCGTTTATCTCACGGATTTTAAAAATCTTGCTCCTGTCGATGTATTTGTAAGGGAAATAATAGATCATATCTTCCCATGTAACCACATCGATCTCTTTCCGGAGTATTTCTGCTTTCTTCGGGCCCACTCCGGCCAGGTACATCATATTTTGCTGACTTATGTCCGACACTTTAATAAGGCTTCTGCTACAGCTAAATCTACAGGAGTAGTAATTTTTATATTTTCTCGGCTTCCTTCAATCATAACCGGTTTGCAATTCTTTCGGGCTTCCACTACGGAAATATCGTCGGTAAAGTTTTCGGAGTAGTCCATCTCATACGCACTGATAATTACTTTCGATATAAATACCTGTGGTGTCTGAACCAGACAATATTTGGAACGGTCGACCTTTTTACTTCTCCCTTCGGTTACTTTTTTCCGCAACGTATCGACCACCGGAATTACAGGATAAGCCGCTTTATGTATTTCAGCCGCTTCAAACGCTGCTGCTATGATCTTTTTATCTACCAACGGACGCACTCCATCGTGTACAGCCACCAAAGAATCCGTAAGCACTCGTTTCAATCCGTTTTTTACAGAATGGAAACGGGTATCTCCTCCGTTTGCAATCTCATGACCGATATCAAAAGAATATTCTTTACATAAAGTTTTCCAATACGGTTGTTGAATTTCAGGCAGCACCAATACAATCCGTATAGCGGGGTCGTAATCGTAAAAAGCCCGGATCGTATGCATTAAAACAGGTTTACCTTCCAGTAACAGAAACTGCTTGGGAACTTCCGTTCCCATACGCAAACCTTTGCCTCCTGCTACTATAATTACATATTTATGCTTCATTGATATCTTTCAATATCTTTTGTGTTTCTTCATTAATAACGAACAACTTATCTTTACAAAGCTTCAGTAAAGCAGACGCTTCCTGCAAGACAGTACTCAATTCGTCTACGTCCAGTTTATTATCCTCAATCAAACGTTGGATTTCCTGCAAACGGCGAAAAGCTTCCGTATAGGATAATTCCTTTTTCTTAGCCATACATTATTCTTTTTTACAAAATTAATAAATTCTCAGGAAATAAAGGAAGAGAGTGTCCTACCAATAAAAGCATCAAAGATCTTTTTTATATAAATCAACAATATACAAATAGTTAACACTCACAAAGGAAATAAGATAAGCCATATAAATTCTCGGATGTATATCTGAATAGCTTTGGGATGTATATCTCAGGCACGTCGCGGTCCTATTCGCCACAATTCTCGGATATACATCTCAGAGTTGCTGAGATGTATATCTGAGAAGCAAGACGAAAGGAAAGATGAATAAAGATGTCCAAAAAGTCAATAATCTCATCATCTGGCCCCCAACCCCCTAAAGGGGGCTATTGATATTCAATGATTTGAAAAATACTCTTTAGGGGATTTAGAGGCAGAAAGTTCTTTTTGGACATCTTCTTAAACATCTTTTATGAATTCTTACAATAAATCTTTAAGCAAAGGCATTCCGGATACTTCATATCTTTTCTTGAAAGCTTCCACCGCTTCTTTGCCGTATTTTTGTTCATCCAGAATCATAGCTTCAGCCGGAAACGGGCGTTTGTTGTTTATTTTTACGTCAATTACCACGGGGATCTCACTTTTAGCTGCTTCATCAAAAACCTCTTTCAGTTGTTCCGGACGGGTTACAGAAAAAGCTTTCGCACCCATTCCTTCTGCGATTTTAGCGTAGTCGGCTCCCAGCAATTCCACTCCGTATTTCGTCTGACGGGTATCTTCCTGTTCCGCTTCTATAAAACCGAAGGAATCATTTGAAAATACAACATTGATAATAGGAAGTTTATATTTTACCTGTGTGATAATATCCTGCATAACCATGGAAAAACCGCCGTCGCCGCTTAAAGTGAATACCTGCCGGTCCGGGTAACTCAGTTTGGCTGCAATACCTCCGGGGACACCGTACCCCATGGTTGCAAATAATCCCGAAGCTGTAAAAAACTGGCTGGGAACCATATTCAAATGACGGATCGCATGAATGGTTACATTGCCGACATCGGTAACGAAAATGGCATCGTCTTCTGCAATCCGGTTTATCTCTCTGAAAACAGGTTCAACACGCATAGGTACCTCCCGGCTATCTTCAAAACGCTTCATCCAGTCCAACCAGTTCTGACGGTTTTTAAGATTGGCTTCGTAAAAAGCAGTAGAAGGTTTTTTCTTTCCCATTTCCACTAATTTCTGCATGGTTATTTTAGCATCTCCCAAAATAGCGACATCCGTCTTGTGCCTGCTTCCCAGTTTGGAAGAGTCGATATCTACCTGTATAAACTTTGCACCCGGCGGGAAAAATAAACGCACAAACGGAAAATCGCTTCCTACGAACAGAATCAGGTCTGCCATAGCTACCGCTTCATTGCCAGGTTTGGTCGCCACCCGTGCAGCAGTCCCCATAAAGGCCGGAGTATCATCGGGAATGATTCCTTTTGCCAATACCGATACCACAATAGGCATGGAGTAATAATCGGAAAGGGCTACAATCTCCCGATCTGCACCCCGTGCTCCCTGACCCACATACAAGACAGGCCTTTCCGCTGCTTCCAGTAATTTAACCGCTTCCCGAATATCTTTTTCATCCGGTAATATCGTTGCAATCCTGTGATTCGAAGCAGAAGAAACATAGGTATCAGGAATATCTACATTCCCGTAATCTACCGGAATAGTGACTACGGATACGCCTTTATATTCATACGCCTTACGGATAGCTTCATCAATCATAAACGGCAAGCTTTCCGGAGTCATTACCGTACGGTTGTAAACACTCACATCCGCAAACATAGGATTTTCATTCATTTCCTGAAAAGCATTGTAGTTCATGGCGCCGGAAACGACCTGTCCGACCAAAGCGAGCACCGGAACGCGATCCATCTGTGCATCATACAATCCGTTGAACAGATGAGTAGCGCCGGGTCCGGCAGTACCGAAACAGACACCTATTTTACCTGTTACTTTGGCATCGGCCGCCGCTGCAATGGCGCCGACTTCTTCGTGCCTGACCTGTATATATTGAATGGAATCTCTTTTGGCATAAAGAGCATCCATAATAGAGTTAAACGATCCTCCGGGAATACCATAAATATGATCCACTCCCCAGCTTTCCAATACGTTGAGCATAGCCACTCCCGATTTAATTTGTTTTTCCATGCTGTTTTCTGTTGATTTTACATAGAAAACAACGGAAAAAGAGGATTTGTTGCGGATGGAGAAGCAATCAGGGTTCCCAGAATACCTGTTTACCTTAATTGAATAATTATAATTTAGTTCAGTATCTTTTTTGCTTTTACTTTTATGGTGGAAATGGTGGACGAATGAACCTTCACCGGCTTATCGCGGATAAGGTAATAAATAGAAAGAAGGATATAATTCATTACTATGGCTTTTTAACTAAATCTTTTTTCAATTGTTCTATTCTTAGGATTAAAGCCTCATCGAAACTAATGAATTCCTCGGTTTTAGCGTAATCAACAAGTCCGTAAGCAATCCTTACTAATTTCCACATATTAGAATCCACGGATGGAAAGGAAGTTCTACCTGCCTTATCAGGATGATTATTCATTATAAAATAATAAGTGGTTCCATCTATTCCTACTAAATCAATATCTGATTCATAATCCTGCACATAATATTTAGCTTCGCTTATCGCTGTTTCAAATAAGGA
>JAJBTS010000075.1 GCA_020860885.1 Bacteroidales bacterium | reverse complement strand
GAATTACCCAGTAATAATTACTAATTTATCTCTTTCTTTAGATGAATATTTAGAGGTATAAGAGATATAATAAAACAAAATTAACTTATGAATAAATATTTTATTCTAGGACTACTTCTTTTTGTATCATCTATTGCAGTAGCTCAGGTTGGGATAGGAACAAATGCTCCTGATTCCAGTGATGTAAGGAATTATTCGGTGATAAATCCTCAGGGAGCTCTTCATTTACAGGGAATCCATTATCTAAATGATTCTACTAACCGAAATTTAGGATTGGTTTTGCCTATAGTAGACGGGACTTATATTCCTCCGGAAGAAGAGGGTGATGAAGGTTTTTATAATTCTAATATTTCCCGGGTAATAACTCCGGCAGGTACAGCTCCGGTAGAAGGCACTCTTGTATTTGATCAGGCTTATGGTGGTATCCGACTTCGAACCGATTCCGAATGGGAAGATGCCTGGGTTGATAAATCAAACATAGATCAATTTTTTGATTATGATGTGTACGGGGGATTAAATTTACGTGCCAAAAAAGTTTCAGCCGGCAATAACTTCTCTGTATATATAGGTTTGGATGACAAAGCATTGTATGCAACAGGATATAATAGTTCGGGGCAATTAGGCACAGGTTCTACTAGTAACTCACCCACATTTTCCCTCGTTTTTGCCAGATCAATGAAAGATGTAGCGGCGGGTTATGCCCATACGGTAGTTGCTACTGCCGAAGGCGAATTATATACCTGGGGATCCGGCACTGCATATGCAACTGGACTCAATGTAACCGCTAACCGTGTTTTTCCTCAAAAAGTGACAGACTGGCCTGTCGAGAGGATAGCAAAGAGGGTAGAAGCCGGTTATTATAATTCACTGGTTTTGGATGAAATCGGTAAAGTTTATTTCTTTGGCCGTAATACAGAGGGGCTAAGTGGAAGAGGGGCCGGTGATAATACTCATATCCGAATTCCTACCGGCATTGCAGGACTTTCCACCTATGTGATAGTTGATATTTCAATGTCACGTTTCGGAGCTTCCGCCCTTACAGAAGATGGGAAAGTATATGTTTGGGGAAACCAACAATATGGAAGGCTTGGAACAGGGAATAGCGCAAATAGTGTAATCGCTCCTACGCAAATATTAGCGGATAAAACGATTAAGCAGGTGGCAATGGGGAATAATCATGGCTTAGCTGTAACATCCGATGGAAAGGAATTATGGGGATGGGGTGCCGCTTCCCCTATTGGACATACAACCGCTACAGCTTCTCCTATAGATGTAACAGCCAATCTTAACGGAGGACAAGGATTAGCTTCGGATGAATATATTATATCCATCGCACTTTCCCGTTTCGATGCAGCATCGGCTACTACCGGATCTTCGGTAGTAATAACAAATAAAAATGTTTATGCAGCAGGAAGCAATACAAATCCACAGCGTATGGGATTGGGTTTTTTTGCGGGAACTGTAACAGAAAAATATTCTCCAGGATCCAGTAGTAACGAAACTGTAACTGGTTTTCAACCTTTATATAATAAGACCATTTATCAGGGAACCTCTTTTGTCCAGGCTTCGATAGGAGTACTTCACTCTCTTTTACTTCAGACATATGATGAACAAGATGGTACAGGTGGTTATGGCTATGGAATGGGCTCGGTGAACGTTAATCAGCTAGGAAACATGGATACCGGAATAGGTAAGTATTCTTTTCCTGTATTATTAAAACGATAGGAGAATGGATTATGAAAAATAAAATAAAAAAAATAATAAGTTTATTTGCGGCTGTTCTGATATTCTATCCGGCCTTTGCGCAGATTGGTATAGGAACTATGGACCCTCAGGGAGCTCTCGACATTAACGCTAAAGCAAACAGGAAGGATACCATGGGACTGGTATTACCCGGTGTAGATAAAGTGGAATTGGACACATTGAACGGAATAGCCTATCCATCAGTAACAACACCTAAATCAAAATACATTACCGTAACAGTAAGCGATCCGGATGATCCGGATAATATAGAATATTATTATGTTCCCGATCCTACACAAGAAGGAGCAGAGGCTCCTGCAGGTACTATAGTGTATGATATAGGACAAGAATTGATCCGGGTGAAACGGTCGTCTGCATTGGGTGATTGGTCAGATGGATTGGTTGACAAAACTACAGTTTCCGAAGAAATTGATTATAACTTGTTTGGAGGCCAGAATTTTAAGATAAAGAAAGCTTCTGCAGGTTACCAGTTTACAGTTGCTATCGGAGGAGATGATGAATATGTTTATTCTTGTGGAAGTGGAAGATCCTACCGCACCGGAAAAGGAAATACCGGTAATTCAAAATGGGGAGTCGTAATAGGGAAAAAGGCGGTGGATGTTTCGGCTGGATACCGCCATGCGTTGGCCGTACTTGAGGATGGTACAGCATGGGTATGGGGATCGAATGGCAATGGGCGTACAGGTTTAGGTACAACCTCAGGCAGTACCTCTACTCCCCGGCAGATTTTAATGCCGGAAGGTGTTAAGATAGTAGCAGTGGCTGCAGGGTATTACAATTCATTTTTAGTAACCGACAACGGAGAAGTATATGCATGCGGTAGTAATTCTTACGGATTAAATGGCAACGGACTTACAAGCAGCTACCAATTAACACCACAAAAAATTACATTTCCAGACGGAGTGAAAATAAAAAAAGTCTCCGCATCCATTTCCGTAGCAGGTGCATTAGCTGACAATGGAGATCTTTACACATGGGGAAGAAATTCCTATGGAATGACTGGGCAAGGAACTACGAGTGGCAATACGCTTACTCCCTCAAAAATATTAAATGATGTGAAGGATTTTGATATGGGACGTGCAAGCCTGGCAGCAAAAACAGATAATAAAGTTTATGGATGGGGAATCACCCGGGGAATCGGTTTAGGAGATTCTTCTACTCCTATTACGACCCCCAGAGAAGTTTCAATAACTTTAGATGCAGATGAAATTGTAAATGCTGTGGCAGTGTTGCAATGTTATGATGATAACTCCTATACAAATTCAATTATTGTTACAAATAAATCAGCATATGGAGCTGGAGACAATACAAGAGGATATTCGTATTACAAATTAGGAATAATTGATCCTACTGATGGAAGTACGATTGATTCTTTTACTTCATTTACAAAAATACAGAATAGTACTATATTTGAAGGAACTAATTTTATAGGTGCATCGATGGGCCGTTATCATACAATCCTTATTACAGAGCATTCAAATGATCTTTATAATAATCTGGCATACGGTGCTGGTAGAAACTCCTACCAAAATTTAGGAACGGGAGCTTCGAGTATCAGAATATTTTCAACTATTAAGAAATAACAAACAACAAAAATGAAATATATATATTGCATTAAATTAATAATTTTTCTGCTATTGGTAAATACTTCGTTTCCCGCTTTTTCACAAGTCGGAATCGGGACCGACGATCCACAGGGAATATTAGATGTAAGAAGCAAGAATCCGCAAATGACAGATGCTTCTGCATATTATGGCCTCGTACTTCCACGGGTGGAAAATGTTGAATCAGTGACTAATCCTACCGGAGGAGAAGTTCCCAACGGTACGATAGTATATGATTTGTCTTCTAAATGTGTGAGATATAAAAAATCGGATGGTTGGTCCGAATGTCTTCTGAATGATGAAGGTCTTAGAATGGAAATAAATGAGAAATTAGGATTAGGAATTGATCTGAAAGCTAAAAAAGTTTCCTGTGGCTATAATTATACATTGATTATTGGAGAGGATGATAATGCTATTTGGGTAGCAGGCGATAACTCCAATTCACGTACGGGTCTGGGACGAACAAGTGGCAATACAGGTGTATTTACTCTGATGATGGCAACGCCAACCGAAGATGTTTCGGCTGGACAATTACATGCTATTGCCGCTACTAAAACAGGAGAAGTATATGTATGGGGAAGTAACTCAAATTACCGGACAGGATTAGGTATTACAGGAACTACTGCAACTCCTACCCGCGTAGCCGGATTCGGAACAGGCGAAGCCAACGGAAAAGCTATAAGAGTAGAGGCAGGGAATACGGCTTCCTTCATCTTAACGGAAAACGGAGATGTTTATGCTGCCGGAGCTGCTGCATTTACCGGAACCGGAGCTGTTGCCCAAACTTTTACAAAGATATCTACTCTGAGTAATATCAAAGATATCTCTGCGTCTTACCGTACAGCCGCTGCATTAGACCAAGATGGCAACGTTTATGTATGGGGAACTGGTAGCTATGGTATTTTAGGTACCGGTAGCACCAGCAATGTAAGTATTCCTCAGCAAATTGTATTTGATAAGCCAATAGAAAAGATCGTTATGGGTGGGTATACCGGAGTGGCTTTTTCGACAGATAAAAAAACCGTTTACAGGTGGGGTGTAGGTGAAGGAGTAGCGAGCCCAAGTAATTTAACTGTTCCTACCGAACTAGTTTTGCCCGGCTTTGATCCGGAAATCTCTGATATTCTTTTCATAGCCGCTCAAAAATTTGATCAGTCATCTCCTGGGAATATTATTATCGGGACTGATAACGAAGTGTATGTAACCGGATACAACAGATATGGACAACTCGGTATAGGTAATACTAGCAATCAGGCTACTATTAATACCATAAACAGAATCGGATTGCATGCTAATATAAATTTCACAGGTGCGGCTGTAGGAAATCGCCACGTTGTATTATTAACTGGAGATTCAGACAGGCCTTCTCTAAGCTATGTAGCCTATGGAATAGGATCTGTTTCTTATCGACAATTAGGGTCAGTAATCAGACAAACTGCAGTTCCCACCAGGCTCTCTAAATAAAATAAATAAATAATTTGTAATAGAGGTACCTGAAAAATAACTTAAAGGTACCTCCTTTTTATTTTTGCTGTGGCTAGTAATATTTATCGATTCCTCCATATCCGGCAATCGTTTTATTCTCTCTTGTTTTGTTTATAAAATTGGATAATCTCTTTTCAAATTCGTCGGGGCGATTTCTTGCCGCGTCAATATATCCAATGCGGATTCTTTTATAGGATTCCGAAAGTTTCTGATAATTTTCCCATACGATTTTATCCTGTTTTATTCTTTCAATAATATCTTTGGGAAAGTGAAATTTTTCTAATACTACTGTTTCTACTTCTTTTTTTATTTTGGGGTGGATCAGATTATGCTCCCAAAGCCATTTCAGCCGCTCTTTGTTTGGTTGCGAATAATATGTCTTATTTTTTCGTGGTAAAAACCACTGAATTTTATGTTTATCATCAAGTTTTTTTACCGTACTGTCAATCCAACCGAAACATAATGCTTCTTCAACGGCATCGTTGTATGATATACAAGGTTTTCCCGCGGATTTAGTTGGAAAAATAAGCCAGATTTCTTTCTCTCTTTCAAAATTATTTTCGAGCCATTCTCTCCAATCTTTCCGATTGGTAAAATACTGTGTTTTTAAGTTCTCAATCTCTCTCATTTTCTTTATTGTACTTTTTCAAATATCTTTTCAGTAGTGTTTTCATGATTATTATATGGAATGGTTTCACAGGCAAAAAATAAATCCTGCCCCAGGCATTATTGTAATGAACTACGGTTGTTAAAGAAATGGTTCCTTCCGATTTGTTCTTCATGATTGAAGCTCTGAAATTCAAATGTTTATCGTCTTCGCCCATTACAATTTCTTCATCCCTGTTTTCAATCAACATAAAAAAGGTTTTGGGTTCCGGAGTATTTTTCTCCGTCTTCAATCCGAATAGTCCTACCGCCCGATTCCGAATAAATAATAATACATTCACCCAGTCCGGAAGTTGCATGATCTCTTTTGAGATTTCTTCCGCACTTTTATTACTTGTTTTTTTGACCTGATAACTATCAAAATAATCTATATCTCCAAACCCATTCGTTATAGTTGAATTTACTGGGATTGTTGTTCTTTTTATAACCTTTTTCATACTTTTATGTTGTTTACAACTACAATATCACCTCTTCTATATTTTTCCTTTTGGAATAAGGAACTCTTTCTCCATAGCCAATTCGTAATAGTATAAGCGGATTTTCATCCGACAAACCAAGTGTTTCTGTCATTTCTACAGACAATTCTCTGATTTCATTTGGTTGATTCAAATGCGCATGCGCAATTCCTAACCCGGTAGATTGAAGAAGAAACCTTTCCAATGTTCTGCCCAGATTTATCCATCCTTCTTCCGTATTATTTTGTGTAGTGAACAATACAAAATGAGAAGATGATTGAATTTTTTTCATATCTCCTTTATTTTGCGATTTCTCATTCACTGCTTGCTTCATAATGGGTTTTACAATGAACAGGGGTAGGTTAGGAGCGCCAAATACGGCATAACTTAATCCGTCGTTGTACTTATCCTGATGTTTCTTATTGTATCGCATCCACGAATGTAATTCAGCAATGAATGCTTTATCCTGCATCTGTAGGGTGTTACCTCTGCGCACGTAATCGGAAATTGTGGTATATTCCATAGTTCCATTTTTGTAAACATGTTGACTTACGCCTGCTTCGGGAGTAATTTCCTTCAGGATATTTATAGTATCCTCAGGAATAATCCGGCCATTATATACATTCCTGTTTGTTTGTCTGATAGCGATTTGCGCAAATAATGGATCCGGCAATGAGGATGCGCTCTTAATTAGCTTAATTGCGATAACACCCTGATCATTTATGGATACATTTGAAGCATATCCTTTTTCGGAAGCTGCTATGCAAAAGTTTTCTGTGGCACATCCGAGACTAATGAAAAGTTCCCGGTTATCGGGATCAACTACTGGAAGCGCTTTTGTAAAATTTGGATAAATTTCAATACGGTTTTCATTTTCTCTGAACAACCAAGGCTGAGTATTGTGTCCCGAGGGGGCTTTAATGGCCTGTTCTATCATAAAGCGGAAGTCTGAATTTCTCATTTTTGTTGATTTTTTATCCATAAATCAATGATGAGATCAATTCCCTGAGCAATTTCTTCCCATCCGCTGTCGGTTTGCAGATTAATTCCATTATATACAGGCGAAGGTTCTTCCAGTAATATAAGATAACTTATTGATGCCGAGATAATACTTGCTAAAGCTGCTATTTCTTTTTGAGAAGAAAGTGTTAACCGGCTGACCCTATCTATAAGCTTGCATCCATTGGATTCTCTTTTCTCTCGTAGTTGGGATATGACGGGATTATCTGTTGTTAATTCCCAGCGATAAAGTCTTTTTATAGTTACATCTTTGCGAAGTTGGGAAATCTGTTCTCTGAACACTTTTTTGATAAATCGGCCGACATCCTGGATCTTCGTTTCATCCGTAGAAATGTTTATCCAGTAATCTTTTTGAAGTATATAGTGGGCAATTAAGTCTTCTATACTACCAAAGTAGCGGTATATCAGCATTTTTGATATTCCGGCTTTTTGTGCAACCCGATTGACACCTATTTTCTCAAAGCCTTCTTCTAAAATAATCTCTCTTACTGCCTCTAATATCTTTTTTTTCTGTAGATTCGCGGTCTTTTGCTTGTTTGTTCTCTTTTACCATAAATAAGTATGTTACCAAAAAGTAACAACAAAGATATGTTACTTTTGAGTAACATGCAAATAAATGGATGAATAGTTAAAGAGAATGACTCTGTATTAATGTTTTATCCTTTTCTATATCTCAAAATATTTACTAAATTCGCAGATAATATTATAAACCCAAAAGTATGAATGATTCATTAGAGGATTTTATAACGCCACCCAACCACATACATTTTCTGGCAAAGAAGTTGTTTGGAGAAACTGGAGAAATTATAGATGGTTCTATTGCTTACTTAGAACCTAGTGGTGGTGGGCCAACAGATTTACACACCCATGCGCATTCTCATCTTTTTATTGTTACAGAAGGACAAGCTAAGATTTTATTGGATAAATCGGAGATAGTTCTGAGTGCTAATGAATCTTATCTGGTAGATGGGAATATTCCTCATTCGATATGGAATAATACAGATCGAACAACTAAAATGATCGGTATATCAGTCAGAAAAAAGCTGGAATAAATATCTGGTTCCCGCCGGGATACAGTCTTTCAATTCATTATCAGAAAAAATAAAAGAGAGGCTCCTCTTTTTGATGTAAGCAATGCATTTAGTTTCAGTCTGATTATTCCAGTTTCGGTTTTCTTGATAAATGAAATCG
>JAJBTS010000168.1 GCA_020860885.1 Bacteroidales bacterium | reverse complement strand
GCTATATACCTTACTTTGGAATCCTATTGATAGCTATTTAGATAATATTACAGAAATTTATCTTTCTCCATCGGGCCTTCTTAATACTATTCCATTCGCTTCTATTAAAGATAAAGGAGAATATATTTCGGATAAATATATCATACATAATCTTTTGTCGTCAAAAGATATAATATTATTAAAAAATGATTCCACCCAACCTTCAAATAAGAATGCCATACTGTTGGGGGGAGCAGATTTTGGGTTACCAATCGCCGAACTTGATAAGTCAATGGATATGGATTCGGATAAAGATGCATTAAGAAGCCTGCTGATTGATTATCAAGTACAGCGCGGACAAGGCTTCGATTATTTACCCGGTTCGAAACAGGAGGTTGAGAAGATCAGTAAAATCTTATTGAAACAAAACTGGAAAGTTTTATCTTTCATTGATAAAAATGCTACTGAAAGCCATTTGAAATCTAGTTTAGAGCAAGATTCTCCTTCATTATTGCATATCTCAACACATGGATATTATTTTCCATATGTAAAAGAATCGGATTATAATAACAGATTATCCGAATCATCCGAATCTAATAAATTTTATAAACAATCAGACAATCCTTTAATACGTAGTGGATTGCTTTTATCGGGAGCCAATCATACCTGGAACGGACAAAAACAGTTAGAAAATACCGATGACGGTATTCTGACTGCTGATGAAATATCCAATCTTAACCTGATGAATACGGATCTGGTTGTATTATCGGCTTGTGAAACCGGACTTGGCGATGTAAATTACAGCGAAGGAGTGTATGGTTTGCAGCGAGCCTTTCGACTTGCCGGCGCAAAGTCGATGATTGTTTCATTATGGAAAGTTTCGGATAAAGACGCATTGGAATTTATGGTAGAATTTTACCAACAATGGGCCATATACAAAAATAAAAAAGAAGCATTTGATAAAGCTCAAACTAAAATGAGAAAGAAATATAACGAAGTAAAGAGATGGGCAGGTTTTATCCTTATTGAATGACCCTTACGAAAAAGAATTTCCGTATCTTGACTAAGATACATAAGAGGCCGGAAAAAATTTTCCAGCCTCTTCCTTTATAGTTCTTTAGATGAACTCATTATTTTTCAGTCCATGGAACCAATATATCATTGATTTCGGCATCTGAAAGGAAAGCATTGAATAAAGCTACCTGTGCTATGTTAAGATTACCGTTTTCTTTATCGTCATCCCCCGATAACATGATAGGGTTTGCAACAACAATAGAAAAGCGGTCCGGACTGGATATAGCACCTGTTTTGTCGTATTTCTTAATTTCTCCATTCGGGTAACATACATAAATAACGATTGTGCTGGCTGTTCCTGCGTCCAGTTTCGCATTCACTACAATTCTGTTCCAACCTGTCTGAACCAGTTCCGGAGAATAACCCAATCCGCCGCCATTCAGACCTACAGATCCAAATACGGCAGGAGAACCGGCCCCTGTTCCGCGGGCAAAGATATCTGAATCACCTGCACTTCCGAATCGATAAAGAGCGGTATAACTTTTATCCAGATCCAATTTCGCATCCATAACCAGGCAATAGTTCCGGACATACTTATTGGAACTTTCATCACTTGCAAGACCATGTTCAACAGAAACATAGTTTTGATAAGAACCGGAAGCATCCTGCTCTATCCTTACTGTTCCTACACCATCCACTGATTCATATTTTGCCGAACCATGCAATGTAGCGTTTTTCCCTTTGGTAGCTTCCCCCGGAGTACCGGAATTATTGAATTCCCAATGCCCCACCAGTTTATCAGCAGGAAAATTTTTAGGAAGTACCCATTCAGCCGCCGCTCCTTTTGTATTAAATACTTCACTTACGATCGGTGTAGATTTTTTATTATAAGAATCTACAGCCGTCACTCTTGCTGTCAAAGCCGTACCCACAGGAAGTCCGGTCATAGTTACAGACATAGGATCAGGCATATCGCTGTTCAAATAAAATTCAGAGAACTTTTTGAATGTTTTAATAACTTTAGTATCGTTCAGAATCTCTATAATATAATGGTGAACCACCTCATCGTCGGTTGCCTGAGCAAACGTTATTTTACAAGCTTGTTCCGTCACATCCGATACTATAGGTTTTACGTTCGTTCCGAATACAGGGGCTTCCCCTCCCGTACGCCCTTTATATTTGTATACAGATCCGTCGTGAGGAGCATCTACAAACCAGCGGGGAGCAATTTCCTCATTACGGTAAGTATCCCAACGTTCCAGTTCGACATTCATATCTTTATCCACATTAACTATAAGTCCTTCCGTTACATTCGCATAATTTTCAGGATGAATTCCTGCATTTACCGCTCCGCTTTCTATTTCGCTATATGTAGTACTACCATCATTTATAGAAGTATAATTATTCTGATAGATCGAACGAGGATCCCCCAATGGATAATGAGAGTGTCCGGCAAAGATAATTACCTGCGGATAATTTTTCAAAACAGCCTCGTACTTATCTGTTCCCCAGTTACCGTCATTAGAGTTTGAGCCGTATACGGTTCCTTTCGGTGGAACGTGAGTCATAACAAAAATAGGTTTTCCGGGATATTTAACAGCCGCATCTTCCAGACTCGCTTTTAAGAATTGGATACATTCATCCGAATAACTGCTCCACGAAGTTCCGTTCATACTTAGAGTAATAAACGGATAACCTTTGATCTCTATATACTGGTGCAAAGGTTGCCTGGTATATTTCATGTAACGTTCTTCACATACTTTTCCGGCAGAATCGTAATGATCATGATTCCCCATTAAATAATATACAGGAAGGTCAGCGGGAATAATTGTATTGTCGAAAAGAACTTTTTCAAATTGTTGCCATTGAGCTTCGGTACCCCAATCTGTCAGGTCTCCACAGATAAACATTACATCCAGATCTTTTGCAACCAGGTTTTTCAATGCTTTAGGGACTTTAACGGAAGGTCCTTCACCTTGACTGTTACCAAAATGTATATCAGAAAGTACTGCGAATCGAGGATACCCCACATGAGATTGAGTAACCGGGATTCTTATTTCGTCCACATTGCTGTCTGCCGGTTTAATAACAATGTCAGCTTCTCTTTTCGTATTCTCTTCCGTAATAGGATCTAAAGTGAACTCATAATTATTAAATCCTATAGTTGCAGCAGGAGAAGGTCCTTTCACCCAGGAAGGAAGCTCCAATGTAAATGCAACATTGCTTGAAATGCCTAATGTAAATTTTGAAGCATATTGATTTACATCTATGAACTTTTCATTTACCAGGATAGCTGGCTTCGTTCCCAACTGAATCACCTTAACGACCTGAGACTTATTATCTTTTCCATAAATAATAACTTCCGTTTTTCTCTGGTCATCTCCGGTGTTGGCATCGACCTCGATTGTAATCTGGGTTCCATTTTCCGGAACGATAGCTTTACACCAGGAATCGTTCGCTTTAGCAAGCAGATTTAAGTTCGTTTCAACATCCAAAGCCTGACTGCCTCCTGCAGCCAGGAAATTCCTGGCAGTATCTTTATCTGCAATTGTAATATAAGAAGCATCTTCAGAAGATACAGAAGATACAAAAGAATTTTGGGCAGACACAGATAAAGCACCCAAAAACAAGATAGATAGCACAAGGCTAAAAATATTTATTTTTTTCATTGTATTTTTCTAATTTATTATTTCACCAATACTTTTGTAGTTTTTCCTTCTACGGTAACTAAATATATACCCACAGGCAACTCAATATTTCTATTTACAACTATTCCCTGTATATTTCTAATGGTATAGTTATCTGCTCCCGTCACAACAATCTTTTTGTTTTCGGAATAAATGCGAATATCATCTTTCTCATAGATTTCAGGAAGAGAAGTTTCTGTACTTACTTTGTTGAATTTCCAGGCTAATTTAGAGAAAATCAAATTGTTGGGATCGTATATTCCCGGTTCCACACCTTCAGTGGTAACCGTAAGATACCGGGTAATATTATCCTCTTCTACTCCATAAATTGCGTATTGCCCTGCCCTTATGTGTTTCAGGGACCATCCTTTGCTGTCAGCTTCATCGGTTGTAAGCTGAGTGTAGTTATACATTATATTGGGTTCCGAGATATTCGATTGAGTCTGGATAATATTTCCTGTGGCCTTATTAACAAAATTAGTAAGGGAGCCTTTTTTTACTAATTTCCACAATTGATAGCTATTGTTTTCCTGAGCTTCCTCTACAGCAATCTTAATGGTCGAATTAGTAGAGGTAGAAACATCCGTCATACATTTTACCGGATCCGCACCCTTTTCAGAGCTGTTGATAGTATACCATACATTTGTCTTGGCATCACTGTATTCCAAATTCATATCTTCATAAGGAATAAAAGAAAACTGAGAATTTTCTCCGCTCGACCAGGATGTATTTACTAAAATAATCTTATAAGAACTTCCGCTATTGGATTGGTGGGCCCATTTTTTAGTTGCATCATCACCCGTAGGTGTTTTAGTTGCAGTAATATTAAAATAATGATCGGCTAAAGGATCCAATTTAAATTCTGTTCCGGCATCACTCAGTGTAAGGCATTCTTCATTATCTACTTTACCTACATACAATCTTTTACTGGTTGATTTATTAATAATGAAATAATTATTGTTTTGTTTCTCAAAACGAAACAACTGAGCATCGCTGGCTTTATTTAAGGTTTCTACAAATACAGTGGTTCCTTTAGCAACAAAAACTCTGTCTTCACGGCAAGATCCATTCACCCCCACATGAATATAATACCAAGCGTCATTATCTGCCGTACTAATCTCCGGCAACTGTGCAAATACCTCTTGCTGAAAAATAGCAGAAACAATCCACATTAAAAGTAATAGTTTGTTTTTCATGTTTTAATTATTAGAAATAAATTATGATAATTGTTAAACTAAGCAAAGTTATATAATAATATCAAAATAATATAATTTATAAGTTTGTAATTTTATCTTTTAGCAGGTTGATACACGAAAAGAGGTTACGGAATCCGCAACCTCTTTTCGCTCTATTATTTTACTCCTTTAATCTTCCGTCCAGGGAACCAATATACCATTGATTTCTTCGTCTGTAAGAAAAGTATTGAATAATGCCAGCTGAGCAATATACGCATCGCCATCTTCGTCACCATTATCCCGGAATATATCTGACGAAGAATCAGATCTCAAAGAAAATCGATCGGTAGTCGTAACTGCCTTTTTGTATTCTTTACGAACACCATTCGGGTAAACAACATAAAAGTCTAATTGATTGTTCGATAAGTTGGCATTAATCACAATACGGTTCCAGCCATTCTGAATAAAACCATCCTCAGTATATCCTAATCCGCCACCCTGAAGCCCCATAGATCCGGCTTGTTTGACAAAAATATCAGCATCGCCTGTAAAAGAATGACTCCATAATAATGGGAGGTAAGAAGTTACTAAAGAAGTCTTGATATCCATCACGATACAATATTCTTTGACTTCCGTTCCTTCTGTAGGCGGTAAATTGTGGGTAAAAGTAAGATAATTAGGAGTAGGACCTCCTACACTTGAGTTTGTAACATACGCAGCATTGATCCCATCTTCCTCCACATATCTTACACCTCCGGCATTGGTAACAGTCAGAGATACTCCGTTATCTGCTTTTACAGGAACCACACCAGAATCATTAAATTCCCAATGACCGATCAATTTATTTGCAGGGAATGTGTTAGGCAAAACGATAGGTTTCTCAGGTTCTTCCGTTTGAAAATCCTGATACATCCAATAAACTTCATCACGGGTAACTGCTCTATTATACATCCGTGCAACAGCAATTTCTCCATCCATTGGAGATTGTACAGTACTTCCCGTACCCGCATCACCACCAATAGCAATCCACTGAGCGGCAGTATTTTCAGGAAAAGTAAGATTACCTTTTGCTTCCGTTTCTCCGGCTAACTTACCGTCGACATACATTAATAATTTTTCAGCTGCTTTATTATAGATAGCTATCACATGATAAAATTTTCCAGCCACAACAGAACCACCTTTTGCTGTTTTATAGGATTTGTCAATATTCACCCAGAATTCAAAACCTGTCTTTTGTTCTATTCCTGCACCGCCTGATTCCTGTGCACTGATCGGAGACATCGTACTGCTGGTATTATTTACCATATAAATAGCTTCAAAAGTAAATCCATTAGAAAAAGCATCTTTTATCACCTGATTATCTTTATAATCTACTTTATAATAACAAGTATTGTCTCCTGTAAATTTAGCAGTCTGTACATTGAAAGTCTCATTAAGATAAACTTCCGGAGTTTTTGCACCTGCTATAATTGTATTCTTAAGCGGAGAAATATCTTCAGCCGAACCATCTTTAAATACAACATCTAAAACAAGACTTTCCGGAGCTGGTTTAGAAGATCCGGGCGACGGGGTAAATTTTCCTGCAATAAACTCATCACTTACGATAGGGATAGATCTATTTTTATAAGAATCAAGAGCTGTAACCTGAGCCTGCAGAGTTTTGCCGGTAGGAATACCGTTCATACTGATTGTAAAACTCAATGGCATGTCAGTATTAAGATAAAATTCTGAGAATTTTGTAAAACGAGTCACTACGCTTCCGTTGTCCAATATCTCTATCACGTAATGGTGCACCACTTCATCATCCGTAGCCTGATCGAAGGTTATTTTGCAGCTTTCATTTTCAATATCCGAAACAATAGGCTTTATTCCTGTTGCAAATTTCGGAGCTTCTCCTCCTGTGCGTCCTTTGTATTCTTTGGTGAAATTGCTGCCATCGTGAGGCGCGTTAACCTTCCATCGGGGTAAGATTTCAAGATTCCTGTACGTATCCCATCTTTCCATTTCAATATTCATATCTTTATCTACGTTTACAATCACACCTTCAGTTACATAAGCGTATCTTTCCGGATGGATGCCTGCATTTACCAGGCTCGGCTCAATCTCGCTATAAGTAGTGCTTCCGTCATTTACTGCAGTAAACTTATCCTGATGGATGGATCGCGGATCGCCCAATGGGAAATGAGAGTGACCGGAAAAAACGACAGCTTGCGGATAATTGTTTAATATAGAAGTCAATTTATCCGTTCCCCATCCACCTTCACCGTTCTGGGATCCGTATACTGTTCCTTTGGGTGGTACGTGCGTAAACACAAAAATCGGTTTTCCGGGATATTTTACGGCTGCATCCGCCAGACTTTCTCTTAAAAAGTTCTGAGCATCTGCTCCATATCCATCGGAAGTACCCCCATTCATACTTGTGGTAATAAAGGGATATCCTTTTATTTCTATATACTGATGCAAGGGTTGCCCCAGCTTAAAATAATTCTCATTGGCATTTGAAGCATAATTGTCATGATTACCCATCATATAATATACGGGCATATCTTTTGGAACAACTGTTTCATCATTAAATACAGTCATTAGCTGATTGTATTGACTTTCAGTTCCTCCTTCAGTAAGGTCTCCCACCACAAACAGAGCATCTACCAAGGGTTCTTGTTTAAATATATTCTTAAGAGCTTTCGGTACTTTTACCATAGGTCCTTCTCCCTGATTATTTCCGAAGTGTATATCAGAAATAACAGCAAAGCGAGGATAACCTACATGAGATTGGGTAACCGGAATCTTTATTTCGGCAATAGCATTATCCGAAGGCTTAATGATGATTTCGCCTTCTCTTTTCGCATCAGACTCGGTAATCGCATCCAAAGTAAATTCATAATTGTGGAATCCGATAGCAGCAGCAGGAGACGGACCTTTTATCCAGGAGGGAAGATCAAATGTAAAAGCAACACTACTAGTCACCCCAAGAGTAAAAGAAGATGCAAACTGGTCTACTTCAATACTTTTTTCATTCACCAGAATATCCGACTTTGTTCCTAACTGTACGACTTCAACTTTTGCCGATTTATTATCCTTTCCATAGACTGTTACTTCGGCGGTCCGCTTATTTTCACTTGTATTGGCCTCTACAGCAATCGTTAATCCTTTACCATTTTCGCTAACCTGCGGCTTACACCAATTTTGATCCGACTTGACATGCAGGGAAAGATTGGTTTCTACTTCTACTGTTTGACTACCGGCAGTACTTAAAAAGTTCCGTGTAGCATTACTCTCATCGATAATTATATGAGTTGCATCTTTAGGAGCAACAGATGTTACAAATATTTTTTGAGCCGAGAGAGATAAAGAACTCAAAAATAAGACAGAAAGTATTAAAGTAAGAATATTTAATTTTTTCATTGTATTATAT
>JAJBTS010000039.1 GCA_020860885.1 Bacteroidales bacterium | reverse complement strand
ATGTAAAGAGAATTTTACAATCGGTGATTGGATTATTTGTCATTTTGAGACTGCTTTTTCAGACAGGTACAGTGCTTATTTATTTTGTCAGACAGAAATTAAAGAAGAATCCTCATTATACAGGTTGGAACCCTAATTCATTGCTTAAAAATATATTTTAAGGTTCACAGGAATTTTGTATCTTTGTGAGAAAATTTCTAATAATATAATTTCATCAATCATGAAAAATTTTCTCATTTCATTTCTAATCCTGTGTCTTTCACTTCCTTCATTTTCTCAGGAAGAAAAGAAAGCCGATGAATTTCAGTTTTCAACTATCAAAGAGATTCCTATTACTTCTATAAAAAATCAGGCTAGTTCGGGAACTTGCTGGGGTTTTTCCGGTTTAGCTATGATTGAATCAGAACTGATTCGCATGGGTAAGGGAGAGCACGATTTATCTGTGATGTACGTAGTTCGTAAAAGCTATGAGGATAAAGCCAAAAAATATGTTCGGATGCATGGCGAAACTAATTTTGGTGCCGGAGGTGCATTTGCTGACGTACTAGATTGCATAAAATATTATGGAATCGTTCCCACTGAAGTCATGAAAGGACTGAATTACGGTGAAGAAAATCACAAACACGGAGAGTTGGATAACATATTGAAAGCTTATGTCGATGCTGTAATTAAAAATCCTAATAAGAAATTGACTACTGCCTGGTACCAGGGGTTAACAGGTATTTTAGATGCTTATCTGGGGAAAATCCCGGAAAACTTTACTTACAACGGGGTACAATATTCTCCTCAAAGTTTTTCCCGTTCTTTAGGTATTAACCCTGACGATTATATTTCTATAACTTCATTTACACATCATCCTTTTTACACCTCTTTCCCAATTGAAGTTCCAGATAACTGGAGGTGGGCAGAATCCTATAATCTACCTTTAAATGAAATGATGGAAGTCATTGATAATGCTTTGCAAAACGGATACACTGTAGCCTGGGCATCGGATGTGAGCGAAAAAGGATTTAATAGAAAAGGAATAGCAGTTGTTCCTGATGTAGAAGCAAATGAGGGACCGGGTTCTGATCAGGCTCACTGGTTGGGTTTAACTCAGAAAGAAAGAGAAAATATGGTTAATACTCTTAGCGCTCCTGTTCCTGAAAAAACAATTACTCAGGAGATGCGTCAGGAAGATTTTGATAATTACCAAACTACAGACGACCATGGAATGTTATTGTACGGAATTGCACAGGATCAAAATGGTACTAAATATTATATGGTAAAAAACTCCTGGGGAACTGAAAATACTTACAAAGGAACGTGGTATGCGTCTGTTCCCTTTGTTTCTTACAAGACAACAAATATTGTACTTCATAAAGACGCTCTTCCAAATGCAATCAAAAACAAACTAAAACTTTGAAACAGTTAACAGTCACCAGAAAACAGTTATCAGTTGGTAATATGCTGTTTACTGGTGACTGTTAACTGCTCATTGGTGACTGATTATGGTTTTTTATCGTTGGATATTAATTATTCTAGGTACAATTAGTTTAATATTAGGTATCATAGGCATATTCTTACCTCTTTTACCAACGACTCCATTCCTTTTGTTAACAGCATTTTTGTATTTTAGAAGCTCTCCAAAGGCATACAACTGGTTGATTGGTCACAAGCACTTGGGTCCTTATATCATCAATTACAGGGAAAAGAAAATAATTCCCGTTAGAGCAAAAGTTTTAGCTTTAACTCTGATGTGGTTAAGTATTTTGAATTGTGTAATTTTTCTAATAGATAAAACATGGGTTAGTATTTTGTTACTAGCCATAGCCGTAGCGGTAACAATACATATATTATCCTTTAAAAGTAAATAAAAATGAAACAGGAATTAATTCAGGAATTAATCAAATTAGCCTTCAAAGAAGATATTGCTGATGGCGATCATACCACACTTTCTACCATTCCGGCTACGGCTATGGGAAAGGTACAGTTAATAATTAAAGAAAACGGAGTGTTAGCCGGAGTAGAGGTTGCGAAGCAGATTTTCCATACATTCGATCCGGATCTTAAAATAACTGTTTTTATTAATGACGGATTTGATGTCAAATATGGGGATATCGCTTTTACAGTGGAAGGTAAAGTACAATCTTTACTTCAGACAGAACGTTTGGTCCTGAATGTAATGCAAAGAATGAGTGGCATTGCAACTACAACCCGTAAATATGTTGAGCAATTAGAAGGAACTAATACCCGTATTCTCGATACCCGCAAAACAACTCCGGGTATGCGAATGCTTGAAAAGGAAGCTGTTAAAATAGGAGGGGGGACTAATCACCGTATTGGACTTTTCGATATGATCTTATTAAAAGACAATCATGTGGATTTTGCCGGAGGTATCGAAAATGCTATTCAAAGATCTAAAGAATATTTGAAAGAGAAAGGAAAAAATCTACCTATAGAGATTGAAGTACGTAATTTTGAAGAACTGAATGAAGCATTGTCGGTAGGAGGAATAGACCGTATTATGTTGGATAATTTCAATGTGGAAGATACCCGTAAAGCTGTTGAACTTGTAAATGGGAAGTACGAGATAGAATCATCGGGAGGCATCACATTTGATACTATTCGTAATTATGCAGAAACAGGTGTAGATTTTATCTCAGTAGGAGCTCTGACTCATTCAGTTAAAAGTTTAGATATGAGTTTAAAAGCTGTAGAATAAAGTGGAACATAATTGAAAGTTGAAAGATTCTTTATTTTCAACTTTCAATTTCCGTTATGCTTCTTCACAACATTTCGTTTGCTGTATCTTTGAGTTAGGAGGAACATCATGAGTCAGCCATACATTCCCACCTATTATTGTACCTTTACCTATTGTTATCCGTCCTAAAATAGAAGAATTGGAATATACTGTAACATAATCTTCTAATATAGGGTGTCTGGGTACATCTTTAGGGTGTCCATTTTCATCCAGTATAAACTTCCTGGCCCCTAAAGTCACTCCCTGATAAAGTGTTACATGATCTCCAATAATAGTTGTTTGTCCAATAACTATACCGGTACCATGGTCAATACTGAAATATTTTCCGATTTTTGCACCCGGATGAATGTCAATTCCCGTTTCTGAGTGTGCTAACTCAGATATGATCCGGGGTAATACAGGTATCTTGAGCCTGTATAACTCATGCGCTATTCTGTAATTCAATATTGCTTTAATTGCCGGATAGCAAAAAATTATTTCTCCGAAACTGGTTGCTGACGGATCGGTATTAAACAGAGCTTTGACATCAGTAGAGAGCAGGTATTTAATATCAGGTAATTTATCTAAAAAAGATTGTGTCAATTGATTCGCCTCTTCTTTTCCTTCATAAGAATCCATTTCCTCTTGTTCAAAAAATAAAGCATCATAGATCTGTGATGATAGCAAGTGAAAAAGCTTTTGTACACAAACTCCTGTATTATAAATCAAAGAATCTTCATTTACCAGAGAGTTCCCGAAATATCCCGGAAAAACAATAGAACGTACTACTTCTACTATTTCAGTAAGACAAGTCAAAGATGGAATTCTTCTTTCATGAATGGGAATGTTCGGATAAACTTCTTTATGATTTTTGGTTAATCGTTCAACCGTTTTGTGTATGGATTCTGTATTATGCATATAATAATTTAAATGAAAGAATAAACAAGTGCATTTACTCGCTGTTTAAAAGTCTGATTTTCTCGCACTTGCCGGATAGGGATCAAGTGACCTGTAAAAGGACTCTTGTATTTATTCAGATAATATTTTTTAATTTGAGATAGTTTTTCATCTGCATTTGCAAATTCAGATAATATATTGCATATAATCACTTCATCTTCCATGGTAGTCAAATCATCATGACATATAAAGAACTGATCGTTCGTCTTTATGTCGCTTAAGGTGATCAGAGTTATCTTAACCGGATGATGTACTCCTCTTATTATCTGTTCGGACGAATCTATGTATTTATGTATAATCTGATTGTTCCTTATCTGATAAATATGGCTTTTGCCAACCTGGCAAATACAAATATGGTCTGAAGCAAGAAAGAACAAAGAAAGAGTTGTATACATTCCCTGGTATTCAGGATGGGTCTTTTGATATTGTGAAATAGCTATTTCTCCCATATGGATAGCTTTCGTAAAGAATTCGTTGGTAATGTCCTTTTTATCCTCTAGGAATATGTTAAAATATAGGTTTACCGCTTCGCATAACAATCTCCCTGCAACCTGGGATTTTTGATTTTTCCCGTCACAAGTTATATATAATCGATCTCTTTTACTCACAGAATTGTGATTGGGATGTATAATTTCTGTATCCCTGATTCCCTTTTCTGTTTCACTTATTGAGAAAGGTCGGCGTAAAATTATATCCATAATAGCTACTTTAGAGAGATTATTACAATGTAATAACGAAAGATTACTATTTTTATTGTTTCATAACAGAAAAAGGCTGTCAATTCATTCAACAAATGACAGCCTTTCTGTTTATATTGAACTATTTCGCATGTTCGATTGCTGCCTGAGCTGCAGATAATCGGGCAATAGGTACACGAAATGGAGAACAACTTACATAGTTTAATCCGACTTCATCACAGAATTTAACAGATGATGGCTCACCACCATGCTCGCCGCAAATTCCGCATTTTAAGTCAGGACATACCGCACGGCCTTTTTCTGTTGCCATACGTACCAATTGTCCAACTCCATTTTGATCCAATACCTGGAAGGGATCTACCTTTAAGATTTTCTTTTCCAAATAGATCGGTAAGAAAGAAGCGATATCATCGCGGGAATAACCAAAAGTCATCTGCGTCAAGTCGTTTGTTCCGAAAGAAAAGAATTCCGCAGCTGATGCAATTCTGTCGGCAGTAAGGGCTGCACGGGGAATCTCAATCATAGTTCCTACTTTGAAATCAATACAGTTGCCTTCTTCTTCAAATAATTTTGCAGCAGTAGCACGTATTATCTTTTCCTGTTCCAGGAATTCATAAAGAATACCGGTTAGAGGAACCATAATTTCTGGAATGGCAGTAATTCCTTTTTTCTTTAAATTAAGAGCTGCACCTAAAATAGCTTTCGTTTGCATCTCAGTGATTTCAGGATAAGTATTTCCTAACCGGGCGCCACGATGACCTAACATCGGATTCTGTTCATGAAGGGCATCTACCCGTTGTCTGATAACTTTTACATCCACACCCATAGCATCGGCCATTTCCTGTTGTCCTTTATCATCATGAGGAACAAATTCATGCAAAGGAGGATCCAGTAAACGAACTGTAACCGGAAGACCTTCCATAGCTTCAAATATTCCTTCGAAGTCTGTTCTTTGATAAGGTAATATCTTATCCAATGCTTTACGGCGTCCTTCTGCATCTTCAGCCAGGATCATTTCCCGCATAGCTTTGATTTTTTCTCCTTCAAAGAACATGTGTTCCGTACGGCAAAGTCCGATACCTTTGGCGCCGAATTTACGGGCAACCGAAGCATCGTGCGGTGTATCTGCGTTTGTACGAACAGCCATCCTTGTATATTTGTCGGAAAGAGCTATGATCTCTTCAAAGTCAGCATCTAATTCCGCTTCCTGAGTAGCAACTTTTCCTTCGTAAATATCTCCGGTTGAACCATTTAAGGAAATGAAATCACCTTCGTTGTAGGTTTTTCCGTCCACTTCCATTGTTTTTGCAGCGTAGTCGATCTTCAATGTTCCGGCACCGGATACGCAACATTTACCCATACCGCGGGCAACCACCGCAGCATGCGAAGTCATACCTCCGCGAGCAGTCAGTATACCTTGTGCGGCAGCCATTCCTGCTAAATCTTCAGGAGAAGTTTCAATACGAACCATGATCACTTTCTCCCATTCTCCGTTTTCATCTTTACGTTTAGCCCATTCGGCAGCATCATCGGCATTGAAAACAATTTTACCTGTAGCAGCTCCTGGTGAAGCGGCCAGACCTTTAGCAATTACTGTAGCCTTTTTCAAAGCTTCTTTATCAAAGACCGGATGTAAGAGTTCATCCAATTTATTAGGATCCAAACGGAATAAGGCTGTTTTTTCATCTATCATACCTTGATGAAGCATATCCATGGCTATCTTAACCATAGCAGCGCCGGTACGTTTTCCGCTCCGGGTCTGAAGCATCCACAGTTTACCTTCCTGTACGGTAAATTCTATATCCTGCATGTCTTTATAATGATTCTCCAGTTTGGTTTGGATGGTATCTAATTCTTTATATATTTCAGGCATAGCTTCTTCCATAGAAGGGTATTTATCTTTACGCTCTTCTTCCGGAATACCCGCTAATTCAGCCCATCTTTGAGAACCTAATTTCGTTATTTGTTGTGGAGTACGGATACCGGCTACAACATCTTCTCCCTGAGCGTTGATCAGATATTCACCGATAAACTGATCTTCTCCTGTAGCTGCGTCTCTGGAAAAACATACACCAGTAGCAGATGTTTCTCCCATGTTACCAAACACCATGGCTTGAACGTTTACTGCGGTTCCCCATTCGGCAGGAATACCTTCCATCTTACGATAAAGGATAGCTCTTTCGTTCATCCAGGAATCGAACACGGAGCAAACAGCCCCCCAAAGTTGTTCATAGGCAGATTCGGGAAAATCTTTTCCTGTCTGATTTTTAACAGCAGCTTTGAATTTTGCCACTAATTCTTTCAAATCTTCCACAGTAAGATCCGTATCTAATTCCACACCTTTAGATTCTTTTACCTCGTCTATAATTTCTTCAAAAGGATCGATGTCATTTTTATTTTCAGGTTTCATTCCTAATACGACGTCCCCATACATTTGTACGAAACGGCGATAGGAATCCCATGCAAACCGGGAATTACCTGTTTTGCGCTCTAATCCGGCTACAACAGCGTCATTTAATCCCAAATTAAGAATGGTATCCATCATACCGGGCATTGAAGCTCGTGCACCCGAACGGACTGAAACCAGGAGAGGATTTTCTATGTCTCCAAATTTAGAGTTCATTAGTGTTTCAATTTCCGCAATAGCTTTTTCAACTTCAGGCTTCAATAATTCAACAACTTTGTCTTTTCCTAATGAATAGTATTCGGCACAAACATCAGTGGTAATGGTAAATCCCGGAGGAACGGGTACTCCGATTAAATTCATTTCAGCCAGGTTAGCGCCTTTGCCTCCCAGCAGGTTTTTCATGTCTGCTTTTCCTTCGGCTTTTCCATTACCGAAAAAATAAACTCTTTTTTTGTCCATAGATTTTTTGTTAATTTATAAAGTTAAATACTCTTATTTCATATTATGGAAAACATTCTGAACATCCTCATCTTCCTCAAATTTTTCCAGTAGTTTTTCAATTTGAGTCTTTTGCTCCTCAGTTACTTCTTTATAATCGTTTGGAATCCTTTCGAATTCTGCGCTATGTATATCGTATCCGCTTTCTTCCAGATATTTTTGTATTGCCGAATAAGATTGGAACTCTCCGTATAATACGATTGCATTTTCTTCTTCGTCAAATTCAATTTCGTCTACTCCATAATCAATCAGTTCCAATTCCAGTTCTTCCATATCCTGATTTTCTTTAGGAGTTATTTTAAATACACACTTATGATCAAAAAGGAACTGGAGACTTCCTGCTGTACCTAAGGAGCCTCCGTATTTATTAAAATAGCTTCGCACATTGGCAACTGTCCGGGTATTATTATCAGTAGCTGTTTCAACAAAGATAGCTATCCCGTAGGGGCCGTATCCTTCAAAGTTCACTTCTTTGTAATCGGTAAAATCTTTTGCGGTCGCTTTTTTGATGGCTCTTTCTACATTATCCTTCGGCATATTCTCTTTTTTTGCCTGTTGCATCAATACACGTAAGCGAGGATTTGTATCCGGATCTGGGCCGCCTTCTTTAGTTGCTATGGTAATTTGTTTCCCTAGCTTAGTGAATACCCGGGCCATATTGCCCCATCTTTTCAATTTTGTCGCTTTTCTATATTCAAACGCTCTTCCCATAATTTTCCGTGAACAGTAATTAATAACTGTTGATTAGTAATTTTTTAATATATTATCTTAATTGTGCACCTAACTTATTTTCCAGGTTTTTCTGGATTTTATTCATGATTGAATCGATCTGCTTATCGTTCAAAGTCTTTTCTTCATCCAGTAAAGTGAAACTTACAGCATACGATTTTTTACCTTCCGGTAAATTCTTTCCTTCGTATACATCAAATAAGCTAATTTCTTTAAGTAATTTCTTATCTGTTTAAATTTAGTGGGATTTTTGTGATGTTATTTAA
>JAJBTS010000208.1 GCA_020860885.1 Bacteroidales bacterium | reverse complement strand
ATATTATAATTTGTGATGAAGTACATGCGTTACGTCGTTACAAGAATTTAGTATTTTACAAGAGACATTTCGAAGAAGGAAATAACCGGCTGAATCTTGACAATAGCCATAATGAGTTAGACTGGATATTGGAACAATCGGAATATCAGATTTTGTTTTACGATGAGAAACAGATGGTTAAGGGGTCGGATATTAGTGATGAATATGTGAAGGAAAAGATTCATTACAATGAACAACGTGGATTCAGACCTGTAAAATTGAAAACTCAAATGAGAAGTAATGCAGGAGATGCATATATTAATTATATATACGATATTCTTTACCAGAGAACCATACAAAAACAAAGCTTTGAAAATTATGACTTTAAACTGTTTGCCTCATTTGGACTTATGAGAAATGAAATATCTTACCAGGAAGATAGATATGGATTGAGTAAACTTTGTGGTGGATATGCCTGGAAATGGGTGAGTAAAAAAGATATTACTAAGCCAGATATAGTTATAGAAGGAGAAGAAATCAGATGGAATCGAGATAAAAAGAAATGGATAGGGAATATGGATTCCAAACACGAGATGGGAAGTATCTACACTCTTAGAGGCCTCGATTTAAATTATGTTGGTTTGGTAATTGGCCCGGATCTTTATTTTGACAAAAAAGATAACCTGATAAGAGTCAATAAAAAATCTTTATTTTCCAACGAAGTTAAAAAAGGGGCTACGGATAATGAAATAAGAGAGTATGTCCTGAACACCTATGCTGTACTTTTTACCCGCGCTATTAAAGGTACGTATGTGTATGTATGTGATGATGCTTTAAGAGAATATTTTAGTTCTTTTATAGATTTTGCATGAATATGGGCAAATTAGTACCTTCTTCGGTATATTTGTGTACCTCTATAGTATCATTTTTCGTAAAGTTCTATTGGTAAATGATCCGGATCCGGTAAAAATGTAAATTTTTTATTTGTAAATTCGTCTATTCGTATCGGTTCGACACTTATTCCTGATTCTTGAAGCTGTTGAACACATTGTTCAATGTTTTCCACCTCAAAAGCAATGTGCCGTAATCCGGCAGCTTCAGGCCGGGTTAATCTTTCCGGTGGATCAGGAAATGAAAATAGTTCGAGAAGATATTCTCCATGTAAGGATAAGTCGAGTTTATAGGATTGCCTTTCCTGCCTGTAAACTTCATTTTTAATTTCAAATCCCAAAACATTCGTGTAAAATGCTTTGGATTTCTCGTAATCACTGCAAATAATAGCAACGTGATGTAATTTTTTTAGTTTAATCATGGATTTATAATTTTAATGAGTATTCCTTTTCTATGCAATGAAGAAATTGCTTTGTAACAATCCTATCCTTATTTTGTTATTTAAAAAGAATATGAAGACAAAGCATAATATAAATCTGGAAGAAGTCAAAACTTTTATTACCGAGGTTGGGAAGACAAAAGAATACGACCCGAAGCGGATATCGGAATATCATGAGAAGATATTCGGTAAATACGAACGTACCGGTTCAGGAGATCCCTGTCCAATCATGCAGATACGCAAAATAAAAGCATGGTATCAGGACCAAAAGAAAAAGTAACTTTATAGGTTCCTTTTTAATAAGATGATGCTTTGTTTAGCTTATCCATTGCTTCCTCGTTTAGTTGAATCTCTGCACTTTTTAGAATATCTAATTGCTCCTGTTTGGATACACTGGCGATAGGAGCGGTAATGGAAGGTCTTTCTTTAATCCATGCCAAAGCAATTTGTGCAGCGGTTGCGTTATATTCAGCAGCTACTTCGTTCAACGCTTTAATGATACGTTCGCCTCTTTCGTTCAGATATTCTTCAATTTTTCCTCCCCGTTGTTTATTGGTGAGGTCTTCTTTTGTTTTATATTTGCCGGTAAGGAAACCACTTGCCAGGGAGTAATAGCTGATTACTCCTAAACCGTATTGTTTTGCCAGCGGTTGTTCATAGTCTCTTTCATACGTTTGGCGATCGTACAGATTGTATTCCGGTTCTAAACATATATATGAAGGCAGATTATTTTTCTTACTACTTTCCATTGATTCTTTTATGCGGTCAGGACTCATATTGGAAACTCCGATATTCCCTACCTTTCCTTGTTCAATTAGCCGGGCAAACGTTTCAAGAGTTTCTTCGACCGGAGTGGATGTGTCGTCGTAATGTACGAAATACAAATCAATATAATCCGTATTCAGACGCTTTAGAGAAGCTTCCACTTCCTTTAGGATGTAATCTTTTTTGAGGCTTTTTATTCCGTCGGACATGGCAGCGCCGACTTTTGTTGCTATAAGTATTTTATCTCGTTTGCCTGTTTTCTTTATCCAGTTACCAATGATTTCTTCCGATTCTCCGCCTTTGTTTCCCGAAACCCAATTAGAATAAACGTTTGCAGTGTCAATCATATCAAAGCCTGCATCTGTATAAGCATCCAGTATATGGAAGGATTCCTTTTCGTCGGCTGTCCAACCAAAAACGTTTCCTCCTAAAACGAACGGACGGATATATAATTCAGAGTTGCCAATCTTTCTTTTTTGTTCCATAATAATTCTATTTTATATTGTTTTAATACTAGTTTAAACAGAATCTTAAATAAAAAAGTTTTGAGGGAATCGTTGTCTTTATTCAAAGATAGGAGGCGGAGATCAAATACTTACCACCTTATCTGTCATACATTCAAAATCTTTCAGATGAGTAGCTATCAGAAGGGTAAGGTCGGGATATGTATGTCTGATATTTCGAAAAATAGAAAGGGCATTTCCCGAACTGATCCCAGCTGTAGGTTCATCTACGACTAATAGTTGAGGCTTTTTTAACAGTGCTTGTGCCAATAGCAGTTTCTTCCGTTGTCCGCCACTCAAGGTCTCTCCGTTTTCACCCAACCAGCTATCTAAGCCATCAGGAAGCGATGAACGCCAACTAGCCAGATCCACTATTTCCAAAGCTTGCTCAATCGCTTCGTCAGGGTAACCTTCAAAGTTTTCGCGTAGCGTTCCGGTAAGTAAATAAGCTTTTTGAGTAATATAAATACATTCAGGCACAGGCAAATGCAACAATTCCGTTTTATCGTTCCATATCATTGAGCCACTTCGACGGTATTCGGGATAGAAGAAACTATTCAGCAGGGTGGTTTTTCCTTTCCCCGTTTCTCCGAAGAGCGCAACCCATTCCCCCTTTTTTATCTGCAAAGACACTTCGGACGTATATACAGAAGTTTCGGGGATTTTCGCACTCACATTCTTTACGCTTAGATTTTCCAAAGGGGAGTCAACCTGTACTGTTTCAACAAATTGTTCACCTTGTTTAATAATCGAGTCTATATCTTTAATTTGATGAGCAACCGAACTTTTCTCCGATTTCCCCGAAAAAAGCATTTCAGACAATTCGGCTTGCGCCATTATGCCGAAGAAAATTCCGATTGCCATCGGAGCATTCATATCGTAATGACTGGAATTCCAAAGTAAAAAAGAGGCTACGCAACTAAATCCCAGTCCGGCGATGAGTTGTAGGTAGAATGAATGGGTTTGCAGTTTGTTTTCCAATCGTTCGAGTTGCAACAGTCGTTGCTCGTATTGCCCGATGGCTTTCTCTTCCAGATGGTATTTGGAAATTTCGATCCTTCCTCTGAAACTTTGGATGAGTGCATGATTGTTTTCCTCGCGTAGTTCTTTCAGCCCGGCATAAAGTTTCCTGTTTTTTTGAAAAAATAATTGCGGGATAATAAATAGAAGAATGGCCGATGAAATTAAAAATTCTATAGCTATCACCGGAGAGAATATCGTAAGAAAGAAAAAGTAGATGAAGATCGAAAGTATCAGCGACGTAAAAGGCAAGAGCCACAGAAGGATATGGTTGAGTATCTGGTCAATGCCATGCGTACTATTCTCGATTAACGTAGAGTTGTTGGTAATTTGCTTTTTGAAATAAGGAAGTCTGGCTACTGACCGGAATATTTTCAATTGTAGGCTTTGTTGAGCTTCTAGTGTCGTTTTGTGGTTCTCCAACCGCTCGAAATACCTGGTCGCTGTGCGTAATAATGCCAGTAAACGGATAATAGCCGATGGAATTATATAAGCAAATAGGAAGTTTGCCGTAACGAAGGCTACGCTGCACATTGCCAGAAACCATCCTGAAATGGAAGGAAGAGCAATGAAAGCCACTGTCCAAAGTAACAACAGAAAAAAGCCGCGCACCCATTTACCGGCGAAGGGCTGTAATATATTTTCTACGATAAATTTATTCATACTTCATTTGTTCTCCCCAATTTAAGTTAACAGTTATGTCGGCTACGTTATCGAACATTTCTTCGTGTGAGGCGACTATAACCAGTCTGCTTTCAGCCAATTTCAAAATTTCTGAAAGAATGACTTCCACAGTATCCGTGTCAAGGCTTGCTGTAGGTTCGTCCAGAATCGCTATCGGTTTTGGATGCAACATCATCCGGGCAAGTGTTACTAATTGTTTTTCGCCGCCTGAAAGCTGTTTGCCGTTATGGCTCAATAGGGTTTCCCAGCCGTCTTCTTTTTTAGCAAGAATTTTGTTCAGAAACACGGGATATTGCACAGTTTCCTTCCCTAGAAAAACATTGTATTTCAACGTTCCGTCGAAGATGAAAGGAAACTGGTTCATGTATGACGAATTTACTTTGAGCCATTGGTACGACCAGTTATTATCTTTGCCATTTACCGAAACTGCACCGTTTTCTGTAAACAGGCTTCCGGCACATATCTTCAACAAGGTAGATTTTCCCGAACCTGAAATTCCTTTCACCAATACCAACCCTTTTGCCGGTAACTTCAGATTGATGTTGTGTAGAACTTTCATAGGAGAATCGGGATAAGAATAGTCCAGAGCTTTTATTTCAAAATCGCTTAGCTCTTCGTTGGTGTCGGTCAAGAGTTGTTCGATGTTTTCCTTCAGTATCGGTATGATCAACTTTGCCGATGCCAGTGCCCTGTTCCGGTCGTGGTATGCGCTGATGAATTTGCGTATATAAAAGAAAAAATAAGGCGAAAGGGTAAGCAAAAATAATGCAGTGTGAAAATCGTAACCTTTCCCGTAATTAGAACCTACCATAATCCCAAGAAGGCTCATTCCTAAATAAATAGCAATAGCAGCAATGCAAATAGTAACGAAAAGCTCTAACACCGCTGAGGATAGAATAGCGACCCGCATCACATCGGTGGTAGCTTTATTGAGCTCTTTACTCTTTTTCGATAAAAACCGGTATTGTACTGTGAAGTTGTCTAAATTAATAATTTCAGCGATGGTTTGAAGACGGTTGTAGAAAACTGCAGAATATTTTATGAAAAGATTGATATGTTTTTTATGAAGGTTTTCGGCTCCTACACCAATAACGATCATTTGCATAGGAATGACTAACAACGAAATCAAAAGTACGAACCCTACCCATTTTTCCATCCAAAAACTAACTGCCAGTATCAATAGGCTGGCTAAAACCGATGCAAGGGCATTCGGAATGAAAAAAGCGAAATAAGGTTTCAGGTCATCGCTTATTCTGGTGACAAATAAAGTGCTTGATAAAGAGTCGAATTGACTCTTGTTGAGCAATATTGGATAAAGCTTTTTTTTGATTTTGGAGACAATAATATTTCCTGCTTTATAGTTAAGCTGCGACGCAAAATAAGCAAAAATATATCTGCCTGCCAGAAATACCAGGGCATACAGCAGTTGTGTGGACAAAACCAGTCCGTCCAAGAGCCATAAAGCTGCGAAGCCAGACAAGTACCAGCTAAAAAGAATAAAACATCCTACGCTCAAGATAGTGAATACGGAAGCGGAAATATATGAGCCTTTGACTTCCGCTACTTTCTTATTCAGCCATCTCGAAGCGGTTTGTTTATCTGAGCTCATTGATCATCTGTGATTTTTACTCTCCATTTGCATAGAGCTGAATCTTTTTTGTTTCATCATGCAAAGATATAATCAATTTTGAAATTGTGTATACGATGCAATTATTCGGAACTGTGCATGCCTTATTATTTCATTCATTCTTTGTGATCCTATTTAAATCATTATATAATCTGATTATTGCAAACGCATCTGACGAATACTCCCGATCTCCGTAAATATCTCCAATTCTTGTAAATCCGTTTTTAGTCCAAAATCGAAGGGCACACCAATTTTTCAGACTGATACCTACTCCGCAAGATTTCCAACCATTTTCGGCAGCTAGTTGAGTAAGAGATAGAATTACTCTCTGGCCATATTGCTTTTTTCTGTAATTTTTTGCGATAACAAATATACTTATCCATAAGCAGTCCTTTTGCGGATAGCCATGATACATATCAAAAAATCCGATAATTTGCCTATCTTCAACTATTGTCATAAGCGTATAATTATTCAATTTCGCTTCCTTTAAAGGTGGCAAATCTCCATATAAAATGCAATTTTTAATGTAGTTTGGTGGAAAAGGTTTGCCTTCTGATTGTATGTAATCTTCCCAACTGTCACATATTGAATTGAGGGTATCTATATCAGTAAAATCAGCTCTTTGTATCAACAACCCATTACCCATCCACTCTTCAGAAAGTTTTTTTCATAGATTCACTTTTTACAAAAATACATAAAAAGAACAGTAATTGCATCACCATTAAAGAATAACATAGAATATTTATATGTTAAGTAATTTATCTTTCAGTAAAAATCCATAGAATTTTTAAGTTATTGAAACAGTATATGCCCCCGACCGCTTTTGAAAGTTAGTAAAAAATAATAACTAAATTGCTGTGTGTCCAAACTCAGTGAAAGGAAAGTTCAGTAAATCATATTTATAGAGTGAGGAAATTCTTAATCAACTCTAAAATGTATTCTATTTCCTGAACGAGCAATCTGAAGATGAATTTATATACTAGTGTGGCATAAATAGAATTTCACTCCCCATATGGTGGCTTCCATAGTGGTTTTAGCTAATAATGTATCGCTACCGAATATGGTTAAATGCTGGGCCTTCCTCTGCCCATATGACCCAGCATTACTCCTATCTTTCCGATTTACGAATATTTCTTACTCTCTTCTATCAGTTCTTCACTGAATTGTTCCGGAGCCAACGGTGAAAAAAGTTCTATCAGATTATCTTCGGGATCGCGCAGATGCACGGTCCGCATTCCCCAATCAACCATATCAGTAGGCTCATTTATGAATTTCACACCCTTTGCTTTTAAAGCTGCATATGTGTCGTCGACATTGTCCACGCTAAAGCATACGAGTGATTTTTCCCTAAATCCTGTTGGCAGTTCCTTATCCGCATTCCCTACTGCCGGAGCCATCCAGTCGGAAACAAAAAGGCCTAATCCTTCTATCCCGTCTGCTACCTTAAAACTGGCGTATCCACTGTTTTCGTCACCCCAGGCCGGTTCTAGTCCAAGTTGCTCCGAGTAAAACTTAAAACATTTGGCAAAATCTTTAACTAATAATCTTACGTTACTAAATTTCATGGTTTTTTAATTTTTATGGTTGTTTTATTTTTTCGGACTTAACCCATTTTTATAGTACTGGTAACTTCCCTCTATTATTTCCGGAGCGTCTGCTTCCAAAGCGTACAGGACTTCACGGCAGAATTCCAACGGTGCCGTTCCATTAGCGGTAACAATCTTTCCGTCTCTTACGGCTTCTTCATTAATATAATTAGATTCTCCGGTATAGTTCTCTCCTGCATATTGTTTCAGGTAATCGAGTCCGTTGCTTGTATGCTGCACGTTATTTAAAAATCCGTTTATACCGAGGTATACAGACCCGTTGCAGATTCCGGCAACCAGTTTATTATCTTTAATTGCTTTTTCCACGAGCGGACGAAATTTTTGGGCTTCAGCAGAGAACAAATTCATGCCTCCGATTATTACCAATCCGGCATGGTCGTCCGGTAAGTCGTTCAGATCATAATCGGGCAATACCCTGAATCCGCCTATCGAAGTAACGGGATCTTTGGTAACGGACATCGTTTTTACTGTATATTTAACAGGGCCTCCGGGTATGACACCGATGTTCAGAGAGGTAGAGATATAAGCGCCTTCCCAGTCGGCAAACCCGTTTAAGAGTACAAAAATTACTTCTTTCTTATTCATAATGTTTTATATAATTATTTTTCTAACCAATTTCTCAAATAGTTCACTTGCTTCTCTGTGTTTTCATATTCTCCTTTACTTTTTAATTCTTCTTCTGATATATCTGCCTACTTCATCCTATTTTCTGTAAGTCGTTCCATATCCAAAACCGGAGAAATTTATTTTAGAGTATACAAAAATACGGATTA
>JAJBTS010000081.1 GCA_020860885.1 Bacteroidales bacterium | reverse complement strand
TAAATAATAGATAAAAGAGGGCCGATTTTGTGTGAGTTCAAAAATAATAAATGTATTAATGCTGTATGGATGCCTGTTTTCGATCTTAATAAAGCAAAAGAAGCCATTTTAAAAAATGAAAAACAAAGAAAGAGCTTACATGGTTTGAGCCGAAAAGAAATAATAGCTCTATTTCCTGGTAGAAACATTCAAGATATTGAAAATGGAATAGATATAGTTCTTAATGAAGGCATACTTACTTGTCTTTTCCAAAATGGGAAGTGCGTTGATGCTTCATTGACTCCCAATATGGAAGAGTCCACTTTTAACCAATCAAATAAACGGGGAATTGAGAATGACCCTTTATCTGAATTACTTAATTTTGAAATCTGGAACTACTTAAATAATAAAAACAAGGAAACCAATTAAATGAAAGCCATACCATAAGGCCTCAGTCAATTAAACTTTCGGAAGTAAAAGAAGCCGACTCAATATATTTTAAGCCGGCTTCTCTATGAACGGGCGATCGTTTTGGATAGCCTTTATATTCTTTTATTTCGCTGAAAACTTATATTTAGTTGAAGATTTAAACTCCTCATCAGGTCTCAATACAACAGATGGATAATCAGGATGATTGATACTATCCGGATAATGTTGGGTTTCTAAACAAAACGCACTCCTTTTCGGATAAGTATGTCCATTTTTACCTGTGAAACTACCATCTAAAAAGTTTCCTGTATAAAGCTGTACTCCAGGCTCTGTCGTATAAGTTTCCATAACTATACCTGTTTTAGGAGAAGTAGCTTTTGCGGTAAATCCTAATTCATTTTCTATTTTATTTATAACAAAGGTATGATCATAACCGTTACCGTATTGTATCTGAGTATCATCGGCGTCAATACGTTCTCCAATAGTATGTATTGTCTGAAAATCAAAAGGAGTATCTTCCACACTTTCAGGATTACCTAAAGGAATAGCTAAATCATTTGTTGGAAGATAAGTTTTTGCATTGATCTGCAATTCATGATCTCCTACATAAGGATCACCTTCTCCCGATAAATTAAAGTAAGAGTGATTGGTCAGATTAACGATTGTAGCTTTATCGGTTGTTGCAGAATAATCAATATCAACGGAGTTATTATCGGTAAGTTTATAAGTTACAGTAACACTTAGGTTACCGGGATAACCTTCTTCCCCATCTTTAGAGAAATATTTCAATTCCAAGGTCTGCTTATCTAATTGTCTGGCGTCCCAAACAACAGCATTGAACCCTTTTATACCTCCATGAAGGTTATTAGGCCCATTATTAATTGCCAACTGATATTCCTTTCCATCTAAAGTAAACTTTCCCTCGGCGATACGATTCCCTGTTCTTCCACACACAGCACCAAAGTAAGGCTCCTGATCATTCATATAATCTTCAATATTGCTTTTTCCTAAAACAACATCTACCATATTTCCCTTATTATCCGGAACCATAAGAGAGACAATCTTCGCTCCAAAATTAGTAACAGCCATTTCCGCTCCGCTTGGATTTGTAAGAATATAAAGCCCTACTTGTTTTCCATCCACTATTTTTTCAAAGTCATTTTTGTTTAAGCCACTTAATGTTTTTGTATTTTCCATATTTATCATGTTTAAGAAATGAATAAAAGACAAAGATAAAAAAGTTCTTGGTATCTCTTTTTATTTTTATTGCTAATTTTGCAAGCAGGCTAAGGGCTTATCTGCTGAACAATATTAGCATTCAGGTGTTTTTATCAAAAATGAGATTATGGATTCAATTACTACATCCCAGATACTATTTGCTTTCCTTTTGACTGCAATAGCAGGTTTGTCGACAGGAATAGGCAGTTTGATTGCTCTGATCGCAAAAAAAACAAATAAAAACTTCTTAAGTATATCTTTAGGTTTTTCTGCAGGAATTATGATCTACGTTTCTTTCATGGAGATGATGCCTCAAGGGTTGGAAGAATTAACTCTGGTTTACGGGGAAAAAATTGGAACATTATACATAATCATTGCTTTTTTTGTCGGTATACTGTTTATTAACCTCATCGATTTCCTGATTCCCGAACAAATCAATCCGCACGAAGCTCATGGAGTCGAAGAAATGGATGAAAAAGTTAACCTAAAGAGAACCGGAATCATGGTTGCTATATCTATAGCCATTCACAACTTCCCGGAAGGTATAGCCACCTTTACTTCAGCCCTGACATCTATTGATGTAGCTATTCCTATCACAATCGCTATTGCAATCCACAATATCCCGGAAGGAATTGCCGTTGCCGTACCTATTTATCATTCCACAGGCAGCAGGAAAAAAGCATTTTGGTATTCTTTCCTTTCCGGATTAGCAGAACCTCTTGGCGCTCTTCTGGCTTTCCTGTTCCTGATGAGGTTTTGGAATCCTGCACTTAACGGACTCATTTTGGCTGCTGTTTCCGGAATTATGGTTTTTATATCATTGGATGAACTATTGCCCAGTGCGGAAAAATACGGAAAACATCACTTATCGATTATTGGTGTTGTTGCTGGCATGCTGGTCATGGCTGTCAGTCTCTTCCTGTTCATATGAATTCAATTTCTTAATTCTTTTCATTACTTTTGTTTGCAAATAAACAAGTATAGAATGGATAAGATAATAGAATGCGTTCCTAATTTCAGTGAAGGAAGGAATCCGGAGAAAATAGAAAATATCGTATCCGCTTTCCGGGCTCAGGAAAATGTTAAACTTCTGGATTATAGTAATGACAAAGATCATAACCGAATGGTTGTTACTGCTGTCGGAACTCCGGAAGCTATAAAAAAGGCTGTCATAAGATCCGTTGGACTTGCCATACAAGAAATCGACCTTACGAAACATAGAGGTCAACATCCCCGAATAGGTGCAGTAGATGTAATTCCTTTCATACCGATAAAAGGTATAACTTTATCAGAGGCCAATGAGATTGCTACAGAGGTAGGAAAACAATTAGCAGAAACGTACAACCTCCCGGTATATTTGTATGAACAATCGGCCAGTGCATCACATCGTCAGAATTTAGCTTCTATAAGGAAAGGTGAATTTGAAGGATTGATAGAAAAAATGAAACTTCCTGACTGGAAACCTGATTTTGGTCCGTCCGACAGGCATTCTTCCGCAGGTGCAGTAGCAGTAGGCGCTCGAATGCCTTTAATTGCTTTCAATGTAAATTTGAATACTTCAAACGTTGAAATTGCGGATAAAATTGCCAGAAAAGTACGGCATATAGGGGGAGGACTCCGTTACTGCAAAGCTATGGGCGTGGACTTAAAAGAACAAAATGTTGTACAGGTATCGATGAACTTAACCGATTATACCCAGACAGCCGTTTATCAGGCAGTTGAGATGATCCGTTTTGAAGCGAAAAGATACGGTGTTACAATTGCCGGATGTGAATTGATCGGTTTAATACCTTTACAGGCAATAGTCGATACAACTGCTTATTATTTAGGTATTGAAAATTTTTCATCGAAACAAATTCTGGAAACACATCTATGGGAATAATTAAAAATTATCTGATGACTCTTCTATTTTGACACAACATCTTTTCTTTTCATTTGTTACTAAAATAGAGAGAAGAAATTACTGATATTAATACGAATACATACACCAGTTTGTTATATTTATTATTGTATTTTTCTTCTCTCAACTAAAAATAGCCCATTTATGGAAAGAAATTATCCCATTCAGGAAGGAAGCCCGGTTGCTCCGGCGACTTATTTCATTTTAATATCAGAAGACGGTCCTTATCTGGTTTATGGTAAACCACCCATTGACCAGGAAATAATTACCCCTAATGAGCAGGGTGATTCGTGGAACTACCATAAAGGTTCTTCTATAGAGAATCTTACCGAACCTATTGCATTATGCCGTTGCGGACATTCGAAGCACAAACCTTGTTGTGATGGTACGCATTCTCATATCGAATGGGATGCAAAAGAAACCGCAAGCAAAGAACCTATTCTCGAAAGTGCAGAACAGTACAAAGAGCTAGACCTGATACTGAATGACAATAAAAAATATTGTGCTATAGCCCGATTCTGCGATGCAAAAAAAGATATCTGGGAACTAATGGAAGAACCTTATACCGAAGAAGAAAAAGGAATTATAAAACATATGGAAGAACACTGCCCCTCCGGAAGGTTAATCCTTAAAAACCAATCTACAGGTAAGATATATGAACCGGATCTGAATCCGGGTATCGGAATCATTGAAGATCCTGTTATGAAGGTTAGCGGGCCGATCTGGGTGAAGGGTGGAATTCGGATCCAAAGCGCAGATGGAAGCAGTTACGAAATACGTAACCGGGTTACGCTATGCCGCTGTGGACATTCAGCCAACAAACCTTTCTGTGACGGAAAACATATCAAGTTTGAATTCCAGGACGGTTTACCAATAGAAGAAAATTCCAAAATAGATTTTTAAAAATACTTCGGCTGCTGCTTTTGAAAATCTATTCACGAGGTAGCCTATATCTAACGGGAACACTATAATATACAGGAACAGCTTCTCCATCTTGCATGCCGGGTTTCCATTTCGGCATTTTTTTTAATGTCTTTACGGTTTCTTTATCCAATACCGGATGTACAGATTGTATTACCTCTACATCCTTCACATTACCTTTGGCGTCTATACAAAAACGTGTAACAACAGTACCTTCGATTCCTTCTTTTAATGCCTTAGTCGGATATTTAATATTTTTTGTTATCCACAACATTAAATCTAAATCTCCATTTCCGAATTGAGGCATTTTATCTAATTCTTCCAATGATGTTGAATCCTTTTTAAAGATTTCTTTTTGATCTTTATCAGAAAGAGTATTTCCTACATATCGTTTATTGGAACATCCGGTAATGAAAATAAGTAAAAATAATAATAGAATCAGATTTAATTTATACATAATGGTTGTCGTTTATAAGACTATTGAATACACTGATTGATAAAGTCAGATAACATAATCACATTAAGAAACTAATTAAATTATTTTGTCGGATTAACAAATTCTGCTGGTAAGCGGTTAGGCATTTTAAAACGAATAGGTAACATATAGTACATAGCTACTTTTTTACCTTTGTGTTCCGAAGGAATCCAATCCGGCATCAATGATACTACACGAAGCGCTTCTTTATCCAATAAATCATTACCTGACGATCTAAAAACTTCTGGATCTTTAATATTCCCTGTAGCATCAATAATAAACCGAGTCACAACGATGCCTTCAATTCCTTTCTGAGCAGCTTCTGTCGGATAATTTATATGATCAGACAACCACTGCATCATATTGTTTTCCCCACCGGGAAATTGAGCAATAACTTCAGCATAAGTTAAAACTTCTTCCTGAGGCTTTTTAACTTCCATTCCACTTTGCTTACTTACATATTGTTTTTTGGAGCAGCTAAAGGAAGAAGATATAAATACTACTAAAATAGACAGTGCTAAAAAGTTCGATTTGTGCATATTTATTATGATTTCTTCAATTCGAAAACAAATATCTTGTTATTTTCTTAAATAACCAAATAAAACGGGTATCTTTTGAAAACATTGACCTTTCCAATGGATAGGGTAATGTTTTTCAACGATTAAAAATATCCTTTCGAAGATATATCGAAATTTCCATATATCTCACGAAAGGATATAAAGTAATAATTTGTCAATCAATCATTCCATTATTACTATGAACTCTATCCTTATTCGGTTGCTTTATTATTCTGACAACATGAATCGGATAGGTAATGCATAATAAACAGCTACCGCTACGCCATCCTTATTTGTTCCCGGCTCCCATTTTGGCATTTCTTTTATTACACGAATAGCTTCTGCATCCAAAGAAGGATGTAATTTACGTAGAATTTCTATACCTGAAATGGAACCATCGGAATTCACTACAAACCGGGCAACTATTATTCCTTGAATACCCTCTGTGGCCGCCTCATCCGGATATTTTATATTTTCTCCCAGCCATTTCATCAATTCCCGTTGGCCTCCTGGAAATTGCGGCATATTTTCTACATGTGGATAAATATCTACAGAATCTTTTGTAATAGATTCTTTTTTGTCTCGCTCAATCTCATCTATAGTATTAAAAGACGAATGAAGCATTTCACTGGAATCTGAATTCTTTGCATCCGGGCTTGTATTTCCGGCTTTTGCCTGCATACAATTGCCAGATAATACAAGTATGCCTACTATCGGTATAAACAAAATATACTTGACTATACCAACACCTGAAGTTTGTTTTTTATTCATCATTAAAATTCGTTTTTTTAAAGGTGATACATTAAAATTATTTGTAAGTTGTGCTGCAGCCTTATGATAAGATAAACGTAAGAGATGGAATTGATAATGAGTTGCTTCACATCCGGAATCCAAAACTCTGCGATCGGCAAGATATTCCAGATTTATACGTATTTCTCTCTTTATTAACCATACGAAAGGATTAAACCAACAAAGAATACAAATCAATTCTGAAAAAAACATATCGAGGGAATGCCATTGTCTTACATGGGTTTCTTCATGTAAGATAATTTCCTTCAACTCTGTTTCCGAATAACGGTCGGGATCTATTAGGATCCACTTAAAGAAAGAATATGGAGTTTTCAATCCTTCACTCTTATATATTTTCCTGTTAAATATTCTAATAATCTCGGTTCTGCGAATTGATAAACATATAGATCCCAATTGAATGAACATCCAGCACAACAAAAGGGTCACTCCTACTAAATATACTGTTAAAAGAATTTCAGGAACATTAGGCATAAAAGCATAATTCGTATGACCGGATTCGGAAACTATAAATTCCGGCAGAGTATAAACCGGAATAGCTCCGGTTTCTATAGCTTCTCTAATGACACCATTCGTGGAAGCAATATCAATAAACGGATATATCAACGACACTAAAAAGACAGAAAGCAGTATAATTCTTTTCAGTTTGAAAAAAGTATCCTGCCGGAAAAGAAGACTGTAAAATCCATACAAAATTACGAGAGATAGATTTACTTTCAGTATGTATAAAACAAAATCCATAATTCTTATGTACGATTTTTAATCATATTGATAATCTCTTCCAGGTCTTTTTCAGACAATTTTTCTTCCTGAGCAAAGAAACTCACCATCTCTTTGTAGGAGTTTTGAAAAAAACTATTTACCACTCCCGACATATACTGGCTTTTATACTTCTCCTGTTTTATTTTCGGACGGTACTCATAGGTATTGCCACTTAATTTGGAAGTAACATACCCTTTGCTTTCCAGTTTCTTAATAATAGTAGCTACTGTAGTGTAAGGCGGCTTAGGATGAGGATACATTTCCCGGTAATCCTTTACAAATCCTTTCCCGTGTCGCCATATATAAAGCATCAATTGCTCTTCTTGTGGTGTCAGATGTTCCATTAAAATTTATTTTTTTAATTTTCCGTAAAACAAAACATTATTAGAATTATCATCGAGAGTTGATAACAAATCATTTAAAACTTTCTTATCTGCTTCTGTACAACTACTTTCCTGAAGACGATCTTCTATTTTGGTAATCAACTCTCCGGGCTCCAGTGAAAGAACGTAATAACCATTTCTAACACTCAATACATTGATCGGAAATTCCATATTTCCATAAAAATCATTTACTAATTTGATTCGGGCAGACGTCTTATCTTTTTTATGAGTAGCAATTACGGCCTTTTTTCCCCATGCCAAAGTGATAAAATAATCTTTCGTTTCTACATATTGTTTAAAAGATTTTTCTCCCGGAATAAGGGTAGTGAATACCGGACGAATAACGTTATCTTTTAAGTCATAATGAAACAATGAATCGATACTTGTATGCTGGAAATCAAAAGCATCCGTATTGCGCGTAGCAAAAATCTCACTATCAAAACTTTGAACACTAATATTTTCAATAGGAGCAACTTGTTGAATAATTTCTCCACTTTTATCCAATTGTGCTCCCATTACATCGTCATTAGGGAAAACCATTTGAATAAAGGATAAATTTCCGTTAGAATTGAGATGTAATTTTGGTTTGTTCATATCAAAAGGAAGGGTTATATTACCTAGATAATTGCCATCCAGATCATAAGTCAAAATATGTGGACTACGGGCAAATGGGCCTAAATAAATCTTTTTATTCTTTTCATCAATTACATCATCGTAGGGTGAAAATGAATATTCTCCGGGGCCCTGGCCTCTAGCCCCTACATCCGTCAGAAATTTACCTGATTTATCAAAAAGTTTATAAGGATTACGTTGTTGTCTTATTCCTATATAATTATCGTAAACAGAAATAAGCCATGCTTTAAAG
>JAJBTS010000066.1 GCA_020860885.1 Bacteroidales bacterium | reverse complement strand
GTAAGAAGAAGGAGTGTTTATAAAGAAGATAAATTCTTTATGACAGCACAATGATGAATAATAATTATGAAAAAGTATTTCCTGATTCAGAGAGTATATTTCTTTTAGTCAGTTCTTATTCCAATGGGAAAACTCCCGGAATAAGTATTTATGAGTTTAGTAAAATTACCGGAGAAGCGGCTTATGCAAACGATATGAAAGGATTGGAAGATCCTTCTTTTATAACGGTATCGCCCGATAATAAATTTGTATATTCAGCGCATGAAATAGAAAATAGTACGGTTAGTTCCTTTGCTTTTGATAAAAAAACAGCAACACTCAACTTTATGAACGAAGAACCGACTAAAAGCAGCGATTCCTGTTTTATAAATGTAAATCCGGATCAGTCTTTCCTTGTCGTAGCTAATTACAGCGGAAATATCTCTGTATTGCCTTTGAACGACGACGGAACTATAGGCCCTGTTGCACAGGTCATGGATTTTAAAGAAGATGGGAGTGAAGAATCTCATATACATACCGTAGTATTTTCTCCCGATAATAAGTATTTATTGGCAACGGATCTGGGTAAGAATAAGATTTACCAATTGGAAATATTATCCGGGGAGAATAAAGAATTCCTTAAACTTATTCCCTCGAAGACGTTAGAACTGGAAAAAGGTTCCGGTCCCCGGCATCTTGCCTTTCATCCGAACGGAGTGTATCTCTATTGCATCAATGAATTAAGTGGAACGGTTACGGTTTTTGAGAAAAGAGAAGACAACTGGAATACCATCCAGACCCTGGATTCCGATATAACGGAAGGCGACGGAGATAAAGGGGGTGGGGATATCCACCTGACGCCCGACGGGAAGTTTTTATACACTTCCAATCGTTTGGAAAAAGATGGAATAAGTATATTCTCAGTTGATCCGTCGAATGGTAAATTAACCCGTATGGCTTATCAGAGAACGGGTATTCATCCCCGCAACTTCATATTGTCGCCCGATGGGAAATTCCTTTTGTGTGCTAATATGGAAAGCAATAATATCCAGATCTTCGCAATCGATTCTTATACAGGCTTATTAAAAGATACCGGGCAAACGATAGATGTAGAAAAACCTGTCTGCCTCCAATGGATTTGAACAGTCACCAGTAAACAGTTAACAGTGTACAGTGAACAATCACCAGTTAACAGTAATTAGTGAGCGGTAATTAAAGGTCGAAGACCTTATAGCAACAGCCATGGGCAACGCCCATGGCATGGTGATAGTAAAATAACAAACAGTGATCGTGATAAGCATGAAGAGTAGTAACCAACTCCTTTTCCGGGAAAATCTGTATCTTTGTACTTTGTACATCCAATAACAATTCCTATACATTTAGGTTATCACTGAAATAACACAATAAAAATAAAAGTAAAATGAATAAGAAATTTCTCACAGGCATCGTTTTTTCACTAGTGCTTTTTACACTCACTTCTTGTAATCCTAACGGACAAGAAAGTCAGGATTCAGTCTCGGTTTCCGGAATAGGAACCGTATTGGCACAACCGGATATGGTGTTGATGAACGTCGGTTTTTCTCACACTGCACCAACAACAAAAGAAGCCAAGAAAGCCGCAGAACAAACTATGCAGCAAATATTGAAAATACTGCAAGAAGAACATATTGAGGATAAATTCCTGAAAACTATATCGCTCAACTATGATGTGGAATACGAATATAGAAACGGGCGTCGGGTTCTGTTGGGGAAACGGGCGCAGCAGACAATGGTTGTGACCGTAAACAATATGATAAACGATCCTGAAAGATTCTCGTCCATATTGGATAAAATTACGGCTATTGATAAGGTTGAAGTTCAGAACATACAGTTTGATATTGAAAACAAGACGGAACTGTTCAAACAAAGTCGCGAATTAGCCTATCAAAAAGCATTTGACAAAGCCCGCCAATATGCCGAACTTTCAAACCGTGAAATAGGAAAAGTATTAACCATTTCAGAGGTCGTAAGCCGGGATGTTGCACAAACCCGCGCATTTCAGAATAACTTCGCTTATAAAGAAGAGGCTTTTGCTATGGATGCAGGTTCGGTTGTTCCGGCAGGAGAGCAAGGAGTAAGCTCTGAAATTAATATTGTCTTCTCGCTGAAATAGATTTATATTAGCTATTGCCGCCTCTGAACGAGATTCATTTTATGAGCAATTCGGATTTAAATCATGTCCTGATGGTGATTTAATGGGAACGGATATGTATCAGTATATAGGAAAATGATTGGCTCTACGGGTGAAGTGGGTTAACTGTTTACTGTAAATAACTATCGGTAAACAACCGAATTCCGTGATAAATATCAGCAACAAATTGCGAAGAGTATCTATCCCCCGTTGCGAAAAGTATTTACCCCCGTTTGCGAAGAGTATTTCGACGGGTTAGCGGAGAGTATTAACACCCCGTCGCGGTAAGTATCTCGGGGAGGTCGAGATACTTACCGCGGGAGGGTCGCGAAGAGTATCTCGGAGGGGGTGTGATACTTACCGCAAAAAGGGAGCGAAAAGCACTAAGAAAAGGTAACGATATTTATCGCTATTGATAAGTAATATCTTGCTTATTGTTAACTGTTAACTGCTTACTGTTTACTATTCACTGCTTACTGTCGAAGACCACCATCCGTATATTGCGACTACGATAAAACATACCAAAGGAACCACGTAAGCAATGTTGATATTTCCGGCCATATCGGAAACCTGTCCCTGGATAGCCGTAAGGGCTGCGCCTCCCAATATTGCCATAATCAGGCCCGAACCTCCGACCTTAGCGTCGTCGCCCAGTTTGTGCATGGCGATACCGTAAATGGTTGGAAACATCAAAGACATAAAGACTGATATTCCGACAAGCGCCATAACACCCGTCATGCCACTGCTGAGTATGGTTATTCCGCAGCATACGATCGCTCCTATCGCGGCCACGATCAGCAGGTAGTTCGGTTTGATGTACTTCATGAGTGCGGTAAAGATGAAGCGCGCCAGCGTGAATCCGATGATAGATATCAGGTAGATCGTTGCGGCGTCTTGTTCGTTGTAATTCATATGAACCATTACATAACGGATAGTATATGACCATACGCCGATCTGAGCTCCTACGTAGAAAAACTGAGTGACCACTCCGAATACATATCTTTTGTTTTTGAATAATCTTTTGAAGGTTGCGCTTAAAGAACTTCCCATATCGCTCCCTTTAGGCATCTTAGAGAACAGTATAGCCAGGAAAATAATTACCAGGACAATTCCTACTAAAACGTAGGTCATGGTTACTGCGCTTAGTTCTCCGGCCTGTATTTGTTGCAGTTGTTCGGCACTCATATTGGCTCTTTCACCAGCGTCGGCGCTATTCAGTTCTCCTAAAATAAAGAACTGGCTGAGCAAAATACCGGTAATGGAACCGATAGGATTAAACGATTGGGCCATATTCAACCTGCGGGTAGCCGTTTCTTCGGAGCCCATGCTGAGAATATAAGGATTGGCCGTCGTTTCCAGTATGGAACATCCTCCTGCAAGAACGTAAATAGCAAATAAATAGAATCCGTAGCTGGCGGCTGTGCTGGCAGGATAAAAGAGGAAGCACCCCGTAGCGTATAACAGTAAGCCTAAAAGTACTCCGGATTTGTAAGAAAATTTGCGGATATACAAAGCTGCCGGCAAGGCAAAACAAAAATAAGAACCGTAAAAAGCGATCTGTATGAGGGACGTCTGGAAATCGGTCATACTCATGATCTTCTTAAATGCCGCTAAGAGAGTGTCGGTCATGTTGTTAGCCAATCCCCACATGAAGAAAAGGCTGGTAATTAAGATGAACGGAACCAGGTAGTTTTCTCCGTTCTTTCCTCTGAAAAGAGAGTTGTTATTGTTTTTCATGGAATAATTTTTTAAGGTAATCTGTCTGTTTCCTTCAACCACAGCGGATGATCCTGTGGCTGATAGCTCACAAAGTTAAAACTATTTTCAATAATCCGGTGACCTTCCGAAAGATTATTTATCTCCTCGTTGGCTATAGCTTGCTGGATAATATTCCCTATGGCAGTCGCTTCGGTTATTCCGGTGATAACTTCCATATTAAGGGCATTCGCAATAAACTGGTTCAGGGTTTTGTTCAGGCTTCCTCCTCCGACAATAAACAGCTTATTGATTTCTTTTTGTGTGCAGTCTTTTAATTGCTGCATCACTTTACAATACTTCAAAGCCAGAGATTCCAGTACGCACCGTACCAGTTCACCTTTCGTTTCGGGTATCGGCTGACGCGTCTGCCTGCAATATTCCCGGATGGCCTTTTTCATGGAGGCAGGATTGTGGAAAGAAGCATGATCGCTGTCGACAATGCTTCTGAAGGAAACTGCTTTATCACATTCTTCTAATAAATATTCGTACGACAATTTTGTATCTTCCGATTCTTCCCATTCGATGATGAGTTGTTGAAACAGCCACAATCCGGTAATATTACGCATGAACAATATCTTATTGTCTATGCCCCCTTCGTTGGAAAAATTATTTTGATTTGCTTCTTCGGTCAGGATAGGTTCATCTAAAGGGATTCCTAATAAAGACCAGGTTCCTGAACTTAGGAATGCCGTATTTTCATCCAGGGGAATGGCGCCTATGGCGCTGGCTGTATCGTGCGATCCTACTGCAAATACTTTAACCGGATGAATATTCAGCTTTTCGGCTATCTCCTTTTTTACATGCCCGAGAATTGTTCCGGGTTGGGTAACAGAGCTTAGCCATTGCAGGGGAAATCCGAGCTTTTCGAGCAGGGTTATGTCCCACTTCCTTTTACCGGCATCGAGTAATTGCGAAGTGGAGGCTATCGTGTATTCATTGGAAACTATTCCTGTGAGGAAATAGTTGATCAGATCAGGTGTAAACAGCAGTTTATGTGCGATCTGTAAGCAAGGATCGTTCCCCTTTTTTAAAGAATACAACTGGTACAAGGTATTAATGTCTATTTGCTGGATTCCTGTCCGGGAATAGAGTTCCTGTCCGGATAGGATTTCAGAAACGAGATCCTGCATTCCCCTCGTACGGTTGTCGCGGTAAGATACCGGATTGGAGATTAAATTTCCTCTTGCATCGATAAAGCCGAAATCGACTCCCCAGGTGTCGACTGCCAGTCCCTGGATGTTGTATCCTTTTTTGAAAGCAGCTGAAATTCCCTGTTTTATATGGTCGAACAGATGCAGGATGTCCCAATACAAGGTATTATTTACTTTGATCTGTTTGTTCGTAAACCGGTGTACTTCATCGAGTCTGATCTTTCCATGATATACGGAGCCGACAATAGCTCTGCCGCTGGCAGCCCCTAAGTCCAATGCTAAGTAATCCATTATTTCTTACCTAAGATATATTGATCGAGGTCCCTGATTTCTTCTTCTGTCAGGGTAAGATAATTATCTATCCCTGCCCGTACGATTATGCTGCATGCCATTTCGAAGAAAACAGCTTTCTGGAAAGCGTCCTGAAGATTTCTGGCGCACACCACTTGTCCGTGTTTGCTCATAAGAGCGCTGTCGTGATCGGTCAGTGCATGGGTGACAGCCTCGGCCAATTGGGGCGATCCGGGCCTGTAGTAAGGGATGACAGGAATCTTTTCTCCTACATGTATGGGGATTTCCGCCGTTACGTTGAAATTGTCCGGTTTATTCTTCATACAGGCAATAGCAGTAGCGTAAGGAGATTGGAAATGCAAAACGACATTTATATCTGTCCTTTTCCTTAAAACGCCCAGATGGAAAGTACATTCCATAGAAGGCTTTACACCTTCCAAAGGTTGCCCGTCGGATATGCGGCATACCGCTATATTCTTTTCGGTTAATTCGGGCACCCAGCTTCCGGTACCACTCACCAAAGCCAGATCTTCTCCGACACGCCAGGATAAGTTTCCGCTGCTGCAGGATAATAAATTATGGTTTCCTATTTTATGAGCCATCCGGATGAATTGCTCTATTTGTTCTTTTTGAATGTTCATGATTGAAAGTGTTCTCGCTATAGTTTAAAGATTCTTTCCATTAGTTGCCACTTTTCATCGGAGCGCTTCCCTTCGCCTGCCTCCTGGAATTTAGCTACGAATTCTTCCCATTCGGCTTGTCGTTCGTATGTGGCCAGACGTCCGAAAGCTTCGTCCCAATTGAAATCGACAGGAGTCTCTACGATCATGAAAGCTTTGTCTTCAAGAGTATAGATTTCCATGTTCAGGATTCCCGCTTTCTTTATCCCTTCGGGGATCTCTTTCCAGATATTCCGGTTGCTGTGCCAGTATTTGTATTCTTCGATCGTTTCCGGGTTCAGCTTTAGATACTGGCAATAGCGCTTGGTTTTACCGGAGGGATTTTCGATATATCCCTCCTTCGGGTTTATATTCATCTTACATGCTTATTTTTTGAACAAGGGTCCGTAGGTTTTACATGCTCTGTAGTCTGCTGCTTCTTTATCCATTCCGAACGCATTCCATGCTGCCGGGCGGTATATCTTCTCTTCACTTACATTGTGCATACAAACAGGGATACGCAATATGGATGCCAAAGTGATCAGTTCCGCACCGATATGTCCGCAGTTGATAGAGCCGTGATTGGCTCCCCAATTGTTCATCACGGAATAAACATCTTTGAACGCATCTTTCTCGGTTAAGCGGGGCACAAACCAGGTGGTAGGCCATCCTTTATCGGTTCTTTCGTCTAATATTTTATGAGATTCGGGATCGATATCAGCCGTCCATCCTTCCGCAATCTGTAATACCGGGCCCAATCCTTTGACCAGGTTCAGGCGAACCATCGTACAGGGCATACCTCCCCGCGTCAGGAATTTGGAAGAGAAACCACCTCCCCGGAAATATTCCCGGTTGGCGGGCATCCATGTGGTAGCGTCGAGGCAAGCCTGAGCTTCTTCTTCACTGATCTCCCAGAAAGGCTTCATAGTGGGTTTGCCATCCTTGTCGTTCTGATATCCGCTACCGTCCAAAGAGGCTGCTCCCGAATTGATCAGGTGGATCATTCCTCCGGATGCCATGCCCGTAGGCTTTTTACCGGTAACCCTTTCTATGGCTTCCGGACTCCAGTATGTGCGTACATCGGCAAAGATGGAAGCCGTATTGGTTAACAGGTTTCCGAACAACATAGCTGTACCGTTCAAAGCATCGTTTTCAGTAGCCAGAACATAAGGAGCGCGGATCCCGTTCCAGTCGAAAGAAGAATTCAGGATGGCTTCGGTAAAGTCGCCGTTCGGATAGAAGTCCGTCCATTGGCGTTGTCCCTGAAAACCTGCCGCTATGGCATTGTGTCCGAGGGCTTCTTCTCCGAAACCCATTTCTTTGAGTTTGGGATTGCCAATCATTAAATCGCGTACGATCAAGGTCATTTTGACAATGAATTCCCAGTCTTTGGCACTTCCTTCCGGAGTCCTTACCAGATCTGCGCGGTTGATGATATCTTCTCCCTGTTTGCAATTGGCTTTCGCCCAGCTTAACGCTTTTTCGTATTCATCTTTATCGTATATGCCTTCAGTCATGCGGCGGATAATTTCCACTTCATCGATTCCTTCACAACGCATTCCGAGGTAGTCTTCAAAGAAATCCGTATTTACGATGGATCCGGCAATACCCATGCAGACAGCTCCTATCGACAGATAAGATTTTCCTCTCATGATAGCTGCTGCCATAGCTGCTTTCGAGAAGAGGAGCAGTTTTTCCGTTACATCGGAAGGGATAGATTGATCACCCAGATCCTGTACGTCATGTCCGTATATGCCGAAAGCCGGTAATCCTTTCTGAGCATGAGCAGCGAGAACGGCAGCCAGGTAAACAGCTCCCGGGCGTTCGGTACCGTTGAATCCCCATACGGCTTTAATGGTATGTTGATCCATGTCCATAGTCTCACTGCCGTAGCACCAACAAGGGGTAACAGTAATAGTTACACCCACACCTTCTCTTTTGAATTTTTCCGCACAGGCGGCGCTTTCTGCAACGCGGCCGATGGTAGAGTCGGCGATGATACATTCTACAGGAGTTCCGTCGGGATATTTTAATTCAGAGGTAAGCAACCGGACTACATTTTTAGCCATATTCATGGTCTGATCTTCCAGCGATTCTCTTACACCGCCCATACGTCCGTCTATGGTAGGCCGAATACCTATTTTAGGCCATTCGCCTTTAAATCTTGTTGTTTTCATGATATTATTACTGGTTATAGTTTCTTTCCTTCACAAAAATAAATTTATTAAATGTCTATCCATTCTACAATACCGATAAAAGAATAACATAAAATCGATGATCTGATCAGGCAGAAATTAAATCATTTTGATTATTAGCAGATAACTACTATATTTGTTATCCCGGCGATAGTAAAAAAG
>JAJBTS010000413.1 GCA_020860885.1 Bacteroidales bacterium | reverse complement strand
CAGGTAAACCTAATTCTTCGATAATACTTGCAGAAGTTCTTTAATTAAATTTTCGCAAGCAAACCGATGGGGCGATTTTTACTCCGAAATTTCTCAGATAGTTCTTACAAAAGTTTTTATTGAATGTAAGAGAAGAGGCTAAGACCCCACAACAGGAATAGGGCACATTCAGCATATCGAAATAACCTTGCAGAAGTCCGTTTTCTCCCGGGGTTCCATGAATGGTAATATAGGCAAAATCAACCCGGATTATTTCTCCTTCTTTTACAAAATTAAAATCATTCTTGTTAATGTCAATCTCCTTTTTATTTTCCAGCTGTACCTTCCAATGATCCCGGGTAATGATGACAGTAAACAAATTGTATTTTTCTTTATCGATAAAAGAGTAGATTCCTTCTGCACTTTTTAGTGAGATAACTACTTCGGAAGAATAACCTCCGGCTACAATCGCAATATTTTTCTTATGATTCATGATTGTACTGACTGTAATTTTCCCATTTTTCGATCAGCATCTGCATATCCTCAGGGAGTGGACTTTCAAAAAAAAGTTCTTTCCCTGTTCCGGGATGAATAAATCCGAGTGTTTTGGCATGCAAAGCCTGTCGGGGACAAATGTCAAAACAGTTTTTAATAAATTGTTTGTATTTAGTATGATGATTTCCTTTTAATATTTCATTTCCTCCGTATCGTTCGTCATTAAAAATCGTATGACCGATGTGTTTCATGTGCACACGTATCTGATGGGTTCGTCCTGTTTCCAAACGGCATTCGACCAGGGTTACGTAACCGAATCGTTTCAATACCTTATAATGAGTTACTGCCGGTTTACCTGAATCTCCTTCACTGAAAACAGTCATTAGCATCTTATCCCGTGGATTACGCCCGATATTGCCTTCAATCCGTCCTTCATCTTCTTTTAAGTTACCCCACACTAAAGTCCAGTATTTTCTCTTGGTTGTCTTGTTGAAAAATTGTACACCCAGATTTGTTTTGGCATTCGGATTCTTTGCGATTACCAATAAGCCTGAAGTATCTTTATCTATACGGTGAACCAATCCGAGGCGGGGATCTGTAGTATCAAAAGTATCGGAATCTTTCAGATGCCAGGCAATGGCATTTACCAGGGTTCCTGTGTAATTGCCATGTCCCGGATGGACGACTAACCCAGGGGGTTTGTTAATCACCATCAGATCCTTATCTTCGTAAACAATGTCTAAAGGGATGTTTTCAGGAATGATTTCTAATTCCCTGCGGGGGCGGTCCATTACAATAGTAATGGTATCGAGAGGTTTAACTTTATAATTTGATTTTACAGGAATATTGTTTACAAGAATATATCCGGCATCTGCTGCTTGTTGAATCCTGTTTCGGGATGCTCCTGTAATTCTGTCGACAAGAAACTTATCTATACGCAGTAACGATTGCCCTTTATCGGCAACAAACCGGTAATGCTCGTATAAATCATCTTCGATATCTTCTATGAAGTTCGAATCCTCATTTAAATTATCTATGTTGTCCTCTATTATATCCATAATAAGGGATTAAAACCAAGACTCTTCAGGTGTTGTGTCTTGTTCTGTTTCTATACTTTCGAAGATGTTTTCAACTTCTCCGGAGCTAACGAGAATATAAACAGGTGTGTCAGCGGGTATACGCTCTCCTGGTTCCAGAGTCCTTCCTCCGCCTTCCAATCCTAAAACCAAATCTTTATAAGCGCCCGGAACTATTTTTGTATCTATACTTTCAAAGCCCAGAGAGCGTAAGATTGCTAAAGCCTGTCTCTGAGACATATCTTTCACCGAAGGAATAGCCAGCAGCTGTGCCGTGTAAGCATTGATAGTGATATAGATTGTTCTTCCCGCCTTTACATTCGTTTTTACGGGTGGAATTGTTTCCAGGATACTTCCCGGAGCTTTATTTTTTACAAACGTGGAGTCAATAACTTCATATCTGAGTGTTCTTTGTTGAAAAAAAGGAGCCGCATCAGCCACCTGCATTCCTCTTACATCAGGAACTTCCACTTGTTGTCCGTGGTTGGTATAGCGATTGAGCCATCCTAATACTACAAACACGATAATTAAAAATACCGCTATGGATAATAAGATATTCTTAATGAAAATATTACTAAAAAAATTGCTGATCTTCATTTATTGTTTCTTCTACTTGAGGCAAAAGTACTAAAAAAGAATATATACGAACATAAAAAGCGAAATATAATTTTGGTTTATTCCCTTTATATTTCTCTCAACGATATAGTTCTTATCCGTTGTATTCGTCAGATACAGTTAATCTTTTACGACCTTTAGCTCTCCGCGAAGCTAATACTCTACGGCCATTAGCTGTTTCCATTCTGCTACGGAATCCGTGTTTGTTTTTTCTTTTTCTGTTTGAAGGTTGAAATGTCCGTTTCATGACTTTAATATATTAATTTTTTTGTTATTACATTACTAATTGGGCTGCAAAGGTATAAATTTATTTTTAAAGAACAAACTTCTAAAAAATAATTCTATTTACTTTACTATCTTTTCCAGAGAGTCTACTGTTTTAGAGATTTCCTCATCTGTCAGTTTGTAATTTTTCATGCTACCCGACAGATACTGATCGTAAGAAGCCATATCAATCAACCCATGTCCTGAAAGAGAGAATAATATATTCTTTTGAACCCCTTCTTCCTTAGCTTTTAAAGCTTCACGGATAGCTACTGCAATGGCATGAGTAGATTCGGGTGCAGGAATAATTCCTTCTGTTTTAGCGAATAATTGTCCTGCTTCGAAAGATTCCAGTTGCGGAATATCGGCAACTTCAACGAATCCGTCTTTGTGCAGCTGGCTAACAATAGTTCCGGCGCCATGATAACGAAGTCCTCCAGCATGAATATCAGCGGGTTGGAAATCATGTCCCAGAGTATACATCGGGAGTAAAGGAGTCAGTCCTACTGTATCGCCGAAATCGTATTCGAATTTACCACGGCTCAATTTCGGACAGCTTGCCGGTTCGGCAGCAATAATACGAATACCTTTGCTATCTGTTAATTTATGTCGTAAGAACGGGAAACTGATTCCTGAGAAGTTTGAACCTCCTCCGAAACAGCCGATAACAATATCCGGATATTCTCCGGCTATCTCCATTTGTTTTTCAGATTCCAGTCCGATAACCGTTTGGTGTAAGATCACATGATTTAGTACGCTTCCTAATGTGTATCGTGTATCCGGATCCTGAACCGCTTTTTCTACAGCTTCTGAAATAGCTATACCCAGACTTCCGGAATTGTCGGGATCTTTAGCAAGTATTTTACGTCCGGCCTCTGTTAAATTGCTGGGAGAAGCAATAACCTCGGCACCCCAGGTCTGCATCATAATACGGCGGTAAGGTTTCTGATTGTAACTCACCTTTACCATATATACTTCAAGTTCCAGGTCAAAAACACTGCATGCAAAAGATAAGGCTGCACCCCATTGCCCTGCACCGGTTTCCGTAGTCAGGCTCTTAATACCCTGCATTTTGTTATAGAAAGCCTGTGGAATGGCGGAATTTAATTTATGAGATCCTATAGGACTCACACTTTCATTTTTGAAATAAATGTGAGCAGGAGTATCCAAGACTTTTTCCAATCCGGTAGCACGAACCAGAGGAGTCGGTCTCCAGATTTTATATAGCTCCCTTACCTCTTCAGGAATCTCAATCCATCTGTCTTGAGAAAGTTCCTGTTTAATTAATTCTTTAGCGAATATAGGTTCCAGATCCTCCGGTTGAAGAGGTTCTTTTGTTTGTGGGTTAAGAGGAGGAAGAGGTTTATTCTCCATATCCGCAACAATATTATACCATGCTGTTGGGATATCATTTTCACCTAATAAAATCTTTTTTGTTGACATATCGATATAGTTATAGATAAATTTGTGCAAAGTAAACCGAAATAATTTATTTCTGCAATGAATCGGGTAATTTTAATTAAAAACTGAAATCCACACCTACTCCAAAAGTTTTGTTGGTGCGTGCGAAAACGTCTGTTCCCGCAGCTCCTGTTCCTGCATAATTATCAACATGTTTGGTCCAGTCTTCATAATTGGTGAAGAAATAAGCAACATTGATCCGGACATTTTCAGCAACGTTCACAGCGCCTCCGAATCCGATCGAATAAGAATCCAAAGAATAGCTTAAGTCGGTCTGGTAAGCATCCTTAACTCCTGTCCTGGTAATTTGTCCCCCGCAACTAACCAGAAACAAACGGTTGATTTTGTATTCAACACCTGCAAGGAATTCATTAATTCCTCCGTCTATATGTTTTTGCTTATCATTCGCCATTTTAGCGTTAGAATCGAAAAAGTGGTGGTATCCTACGGATACGGTGAGCGGATCAATGATATCGTATTTGGCTCCTATCGTTAATAAACCGGGAATATCGTGAGGGGTATTTACTCCATCTCTAAACATACCTGTATCGTCTACTTTCGTTTTATTTTCTACGTTCAGATGTGTATTGAATTCGTATTTGGCGCCTATGTTCAGTTTGTTCCAGTTAAAATTTACGCCGATGATAGGAGTGACTCCCCATCCGGACTGGCTGCAATCCAGATACTTATCGGCAGTTGATTGAGCTAAAAGCAATATTTGATCTTTGTATTGTGCAGGAAGATCCGGATGTTGTGCCAACGCAGTAAAGTAATTGCTGGCAGGGATCATAACTCCCGATCCCAATCCCGGAACATTCGAAGATGGATTGGTTTGAATGTTTGTTAAGTGTCCTATATAACCGTTGTCAACGATATTCATCCTTAATCCTCCATAAACAGAAAATCTGTCGTCAATGGCGTACGTACCTCCGATTTGAGCTCCATAAATAAAAGAACTTCCTTCCATATAGGCATTTACGGAGTACTGGTCTGCAGAAAGAGTTGCTCCCGGCATTATTTGTCCCAACAGCGCTCCTAATTGGGTGACCCCTCCGGGTAGCGTAGATATAGGAGCTTCGAAAGAAGGCAAACCACTATTGAAAGTCGCTTTTCCGCCTCCTCCGGCTACGCTGATATTTCCGGAAAGAACCCATCTGCCTGTTTTATATGCAGCTTGTACACTAGGTATAATAGGAGCTGAAGCTTTTCCTTCAAATTCTTTGGTTTTATTTCCTCCGGAACCAACAAAGGCATCAAAGGTGGAAGTGATGGTACGGGTTTGGAAAGCACTCTGGTTATTAACGGCAAAATAAAATCCATCCGCCGGTAGCAAAGATAGTCCTGCCGGATTTGTATAAGCCGCATCAATTTCAGTAGAGGCATCCCGGGCCGGATTGCGCAGGAAATGAATACTCTGGTTTGTATTGGTTAATAAACCTCCTGCCCACGAACGGATAGAAACGCTTAAAGCGATTCCGGTAATTAGTAAAATTTTCTTCATTTTAATAATATTTAATATTAACAGGTCGCAAAGATAGAGAAACTTTTCAAATCAATCTTTCTTCTATTCAAAAAAAGATCCATAGGAAAGTCTTTCATTATCCTATGGATCTTTAGATTAATGATAGAAAAGTTATCGAAGGGTATAATTAATTCCTCCCATTATCCACAACCCTGGCTGTGGGATATTACCCAGATCGAAATAAGAAGTATCGAAAAGATTATTGGCAGAAACATATACATTCCATTGTTTGAGCTGCCAGTTGATCTTTACGTCTAAAATACCGAACGGTTCATAAGAAGCTTCGTATGCCGGTTTGTTATTTTCGTAGCGGGTATACGTTCCCTGCCTGTCCTGCCAGCGGAATTGCCAGTCGGCCGTAATGTTTTTACAAATAGGATGATTTAATCCTACGGTTAATTTATGTTTCAGGTAATCCAGCACATAATTGGAAATCAGTTCTCCCGCTTCTTTATCCTGATAAAGAAAAGTATATCCTATATTGAGGCGGGTGGAGGATAATACCGGTACGATCTCTTTCAGTAAGAAAGAAGTGTTTATTTCAAATCCCATTTTATCCAGATTGGTCAGGTTACGGGATTCCCAAAGATCTTCGGGATTTTCTTTTACCCAATCGATCAGTTTTTTGCCTTTCATGTAAAATCCGGTTAGGGAAGTGTTGATGAAATGATTCACATAACGGCCGCCTATTTCGAACGATTCCGATTTTTCGGGTTGAACATCTGAATTTCCTTTGTGCGTTTTTCCTTTATAATACAGGTCAGTAAAAGTAGGCATCCGTGTGGCATTGTTCCACGAAGCGAATATTTTATACTGATCGTTGATCCAATAGCCTGCATGAATGTTCGGGAAAAACCCGAAATCATCCCCGAAAGCCGTATTGTAATTAGCAAGAATGCCTACTCCCAGAGTAAACCGGTTGTAGAGAAAAGTATGTTCGAGAAAGTAACTGATATTAGACCGGTTATCCGAATGGGTATATTTCCCATCGGGTTTTTCCAGAGGTTTACCCAAAACAGAACTGTAAATACCTTCGTTGCGGAGGTCGCCGCCCATATTTGTGACTCCGTATTTCCATTTGTATTGTCCATTGAGGTTGAAGCCGAAAACATCCGTTCGGTGGTGATTAGGAGCAGTATACCATTCGGGGATATTAGGTGTTCCTTCCTTGAAGAGATGGAAGTGATTGTATTGCCTGTTCCAATACAGTTGGGGTATTAATTTCAGTTTGGAATTTGTCTCTCCTTTTATCGCTGTAAAGATGGATCTTACTTCATCGTACTGGTTTGGATACTCCGCTGAATAGAAGGTGTTAGCGCCATACGCTTTATCGTTTAATCCGAGTTGAACATCTATTTTGGATCCGTCCAGATTAAAATTGCTTTGCCAAAGAGCGTTGAATAGTTTGTAATCACTGTTATCCATATATCCTGAGGAAGAGTTGTATCCTGCCGAGAGGCTATGATTAGAAGATTTTGTCTTCAAGGTTCCTCTTATTTCTCCGTTAAAGAGTTCGTGCATTCCCCCTTCGGTCCGTAGATAAAGGCCCGTATCGGAGTTTTTTTAGTAATGATGTTTACTCCTCCTGAGAAAGCGCCTGCTCCATAATATAAGGAATTAGGGCCTTGAATAATTTCTATACTTTCAATATCGGAAAGGTTGATAGGAAGAGAAAGGCTGTAGTGAGCTGTTTGAGGGTTAGAGATATTAGCTCCGTTGAGAAGGATGGCTGTTTGTTCGAAAGTGCCGCCACGCACTGAGATGCCCGATAAAACCCCGTTGCTTCCTCGTTGGCGGACATCCAGTCCAACGACATTTTTTAATAAATCCTGTACACTACTGACGGGTTGTTGCGCAATCTCTTCCCGGGTGATGACTGTAACCAACTTGGCTGTTTGGTTCAGGGTCAACCCTGCTTTCGTAGAGGAGACAATCACTTCTTCCAGTTCATGTTCATCATCAGCAAATGAAGTCTGCACGGTGGATGACTACTCCTGGGCTCCTGCTTCGGTAGCATGGACGAAAGTCAGCATACATCCTGAAAGAACTCCAATGTTCACGATCCTATGCATGCTGTTGTAAGCTGCATAAGCTTTCCGAGCAAACCTCCGGAACCGGTAGGCAGTACTCTTTTCAAAGTTTTTCTTTTTCATTGTTTATAAATTAGATTAATAAAACGATGCTCCATTGCCGGACATCTTTTTTAACATGTCGCAACAGTTTTGCGGCACAAAGTTAAATTTATTATCTAATATTGGATTTATGATCTTATAAAAATGATTCAGGAATATAGATATTATAAGGCTGTTAGGTCTTTTTCCATCCGGATGTGTGGGCACTCTTCTTCCGTATAAACCGGGCCTGTCGCTTTATACCCGATCTTTTCATAGAAAGGTTGTATCTGTAGCTGGGCAGACAATTTTATTTTTGTCCCGCCATCGAGAAAGATATTTTGTTCCGCAATTTTCATAAGGTACTCCCCGAAGTGTTTTCCCCGGTGACATTTGCGTACTGCAACCCGTCCGACTATAAATTCGCCGGAATTATCTTTTTTGTAATAACGGCAGGTTGCGATGGCTTGTTCATCTTCATAAAGAACCAAATGTGTCGCGAAATTATCAATATCATCGAACTCATGGATGAAGTGTTGTTCGTTTATAAATACTTCTTCCCGGATGTTTTTAGCATCTTCGCATACATATTTAAATTTTCTGTACATGGATTAATACGATGAGTTTGTTATGTATGGTTCTTCCCCTTTTTATCCCGATCATTCTTTCTGTTTATCGTATTCTGCCTGAGGGTCGTAATTTTTTTCAAGGGTTATGTAAGTGATATTATTAAAACCATAGATGGTTAATTTATTTCCATCCGATAAAGTATAAATCCATTCGTCGTTTCCTGCGATCAGGAAATTATATGAATTCTTTGCAGTCAGCTCGTATGTTGTACTTAAT
>JAJBTS010000437.1 GCA_020860885.1 Bacteroidales bacterium | reverse complement strand
CTGTTTCCTCTTATCAGGAAGATGTAATTCTTGTTAAAATTATTGGTAAAGATAGAGAAGGAATAGATTTGGTAAATGATAATCCTATACGGATTGATGCCTTATGTATAACAATTGTCAGCAAAGGAAGTATGGATATTACCTTGAATCATACTCCTTTAAGTCTGGAAGAAAATACGGTTTTGGATGTAATAAACAGGCATACTATACAATATCTGAATGTGTCGGAAGATTTCATTGGTTTTCAGCTTCTCATATCAAAAGAGTTTCTGGAGGATGCCTTGGGAAAGGAAAAACCTATGCCGATTTCTTTCATTATTTCGAAACGTAATCAACCGTTATTAAAGCTGAGTGCAGTAGAGACGGATATGTTAATAGGTATTATTAATAACATACGGAAAATTATAGATAATGAAAGCAATATATTTCAACGTCGTTTGTTGATGAATGAACTGGTGAATTTTCTTCTGGAAATAGGTAATATCGTTTATCACAAATTTTCTCACCTTTCCATGCCTGCCAAGGTAAGTTCCAAAGAAGAAATTACCCGGAAATTTTTTAAGTTGATTAATGACCATTGTAAGGAAGAGCATGATGTTTCTTTTTATGCCAATGAATTGTGTATTTCTCCGGAATATCTTTCACGCATACTAAAAAGTTTTATAGGAGTACCTACCAATAAGATAATTACAAATGCTCTAATGACGGAAGCAAAAATCCTGTTAAGAATTCCGAATGTAAGTATCCAACAGATTGCTGATGAATTGAATTTTTCCGATCAGTCTTCTTTTGGTAAGTTCTTCAAGAGAAACCGGGGTATTTCTCCATTAGAATACAGGAATAAAAAAGTATAAGTCTGATTGTCTGATTCATTTTATGCTTCCGCTTCGTTGTATTTCTTAAGTAAATTAGTTATTTTTGCAAGCTTGAAAAGCTAAAATAAAGCTTTTTATTATTCGATTTAATAATCATATTACATATATCATGAAAAACTGTGTTACTCCTAAAGCTATTGCGCTGTTATTTGTGCTGTTTTTCTTCTTTTCTTCTATTCCTGTAAATGCACAGATAGAAACTAATAAAACGAACGAATCCTTACAAGAAAGTATAAAGATTGTCAGCGCACAAAAAATCAATCCGATTACTGTAGAAGTATTACTATCCAATAATCAACGTATGACGTTTGATTTTTACGGAGAAAATATCTTCAGGCTTTTTCAGGACAATTCAGGAGGGATCCTACGGGATCCGGAAGCAAAACCCGAAGCTAAGATTCTGGTGGACAATCCCAGGAGAAAAGTTTCTTCTCTGGAAGTGAAGGACAATAATAATACGATTTCTATCAAGACTGGAAAAATAGAAATACAATTAAATAAAAATACTTCCCTTTTTAAAGTCTTAAACCTCAACACCAATTCCGTCGCTTTTGAAACTCTTCAACCGGTCGGATTTGAGAAAAATAAAGTTACATTGACTCTGAAAGAAAATTCCGAAGAATATTTCTATGGAGGGGGTGTTCAAAACGGTCGTTTTTCTCATAAAGGTAAAGCAATTGCTATTGAAAACCAGAATAGCTGGACCGATGGCGGAGTTGCTTCTCCAACTCCTTTTTACTGGTCGACGAACGGATATGGAATGATGTGGCATACCTTTAAAAAAGGATTTTATAATTTCGGGGCTAAAGAAAAAGGGATTACTTCCCTCTATCATGAAACAGATTATCTGGATGTGTTCTTTATGGTAAATAATGGAGCGGTAGCTTTATTGAACGATTTTTATCAACTGACGGGAAACCCGGTGTTGATTCCTAAGTTTGGTCTTTATCAGGGTCACCTGAATGCTTACAACCGTGATTACTGGACGGAGGATGAGGAGAAAGGTATTTTGTTTGAAGATGGAAAAAAATACAAAGAGAGTTCTAAAGAAACCGAAGGAGGTATAAAAGAATCTCTCAATGGAGAATTAAATAATTACCAGTTTTCAGGCCGTGCGGTTATTGATCGTTATAATACTCATGATATGCCGTTAGGATGGCTTTTGCCTAATGATGGATATGGAGCCGGTTATGGACAGACGGAGACTTTGGATGGTAATATTCAAAATCTGAGAAGCTTGGCAGACTATGCGGAAAAGAAAGGAGTGAAGATTGGTTTATGGACACAATCGGATCTTCATCCGAAACCGGAAGTAAGCGCTTTATTGCAACGGGATATCGTAAAAGAAGTCCGGGATGCGAAAGTGCGTGTCCTGAAAACGGATGTTGCATGGGTGGGTGCCGGATATTCTTTCGGATTGAACGGAATTACCGATGTGGCTCAGATTATGACTTACTATGGGAACAATGCCCGTCCTTTTATTATTTCCTTAGATGGTTGGGCCGGAACTCAAAGGTATGCCGGTATATGGTCGGGTGATCAGACAGGCGGACAATGGGAATACATCCGTTTCCATATACCTACTTACATAGGATCAGGATTGTCCGGTCAGCCGAATATTTCTTCCGATATGGATGGTATTTTCGGAGGAAAGAACCTGGCTGTTAATACCAGGGATTTTCAGTGGAAGACTTTTACTCCTATGGAACTAAATATGGACGGTTGGGGAGCCAATGAAAAATACCCTCATGCTTTAGGTGAACCGGCTACTTCTATCAATCGCTGGTATCTGAAAATGAAATCGGAAATCGTACCGTATGCTTATAGTATTGCTAAAGAGTCGGTAGATGGTTTGCCGCAGATTCGTGCTATGTTCCTCGAATATCCAAATCCGTATACCCTGGGAAAAGCTACACAATATCAATTTATGTATGGTCCTTCTTTTTTTAGTAGCTCCTATCTATCAGGAAACGAAGGCAGATGAAAACGGAAACGATATCCGTAATGGTATTTATTTACCGGAAGGTATCTGGATCGATTACTTCACAGGAGAAAAATATCAGGGAGACTGTATTATTAATAATTATGAGTCTCCATTATGGAAATTGCCCGTGTTTGTGAAAGCAGGTGCAATTATTCCAATGGTTAATCCAAATAATAACGTAAGCGAAATTGATGAAAACCGGCGAATCTACGAATTATATCCGTATGGAAGTACTTCCTTTACGGAATATGATGATGACGGTATTACGGAAGAATACCGCTGGGGAAAAGGCGTAACAACCTTGATAGAATCAGAAGTAGATAAGAAAAACAAACTCTCAGTTACGATCCATCCTGCCCAGGGTGAGTTTAACGGATTTGTTAAAAATAAAGGTACCGAATTCAGAATCAATGTAACAGAAAAACCTAAAAAGGTAGAAGTGAAAATAGGTAAGAATAAAGTAAAATTATCTGAAGTAGTTTCATTAGAAGATTTTGAAAAAAGAGAGAATGTCTTCTTCTATAATCCGACTCCCAACCTGAATAAATTTGCTACTCCGGGTAGTGAGTTCGCAAAACAGGTAATCATCAAAAATCCTCAGGTATTGGTAAAATTAGCCTCAACCGATATAACAGCGAATGCGACAGTCCTTACTGTAGAAAACTATAAGTTTGAGCCGGCCGATACGTATCGTATCTCTACTGGTTCCTTAAATGCTCCTTTGGCTCAGGTAACAGAAGAGAATACACAGGCTTATACTGTAAAACCTACCTGGAATGCTGTTAATAATGCGGATTTTTATGAAATCGAATTTAATAATATGCTTTATTCGACTATTAAAGATACTGAATTGGTATTTGATGGCTTAGAAGCTGAAAAAACGTATACATTCAAAATCCGGGCAGCAAACAAAGACGGTTACTCGGAGTGGTCAACCTTTGAGGCAACGACTAAATCGAATCCTTTGGAATTTGCAATTCAGGGTATCGAAGGATCTACATCTGTAAAGAACCAGGGAGGCTCAGGTATTAACAGATTGTTTGACTTTGATGAAGGTAATCTATGGCATACCAAATGGGATACGGTAGCTGTACCTTTTAATATGATCTTAGATTTGAAGACGATCAATAAATTGGATAAATTCCATTATTTACCGAGAGAAGGTGCTGGTAACGGAACTCTTCTTAAAGGTAGTATTTCTTATAGTATGGATAAAGAAAACTGGATAGAAGCCGGAAATTTTGAATGGGAAAAGAATACCGATGTGAAAATATTTACATTTACGGATCAACCTACTGCCCGTTTTATTAAAATAGATGTTACAGAAGCTGCAGGTAATTTTGGATCCGGAAGAGAATTGTATGTATTCAAAGTTCCGGGTACGGAAAGTTACATTCCGGGAGATATCAATAACGATGGAAAAATTGATAGGAACGATTTAACTTCTTATACCAACTATACCGGCTTGAGGAGAGGAGACGCTGATTTTGAAGGTTATATCAGCAATGGCGACATTAACAAGAACGATCTGATCGATGCTTATGATATTTCTCTGGTAACTACACAGTTGGATGGAGGCGTCGGTAAAGATACAATCCAAACTGTTTCCGGATCTATTCAGATAAGTACAGCAAAACAAGACTACAATGCAGGTGAAAGTATTGAAGTAAGAGTTAAAGGGAATAACTTAGTTTCTGTAAATGCTCTTAGTTTTGCGTTGACTTATAATCCTCTGGATTATGAATATGCCGGAATAGAGAGATTAAATATGAAGTCTATGGAGAATTTAACAAACGATAGGCTTCATACAAATGGGGTAAAAGCTTTGTATCCTACTTTCGTCAATATTGGTGACCAGGAAGCATTGGAAGGTTCTGAAGATTTATTCATCATTAAATTTACAGCAAAAAGGAAGTTGAGATTTGATCTGAAAATTGAAGATGGAATCCTTGTCGATAAAGAACTTAAAGCAGTTAAATTTTAATCTCTTTAATTCCATACATAAGGTTATTAAAAAGAGGAATGTTTTTTGTAATTCAGCTAAGAGATATTTTATTACTTTAAATTATATATAATCCATGAAAAAAAGAGTTTTATTAATTTTATTTAGTCTGTTGGCCGTTTTTAGTCAAAAGATATCGGCTCAGGCAGTATTACCGGAAGCGAGTACCGCGGAAAAGCCCGTATGGTATTATTTTCAGGTGAAAGGATCCGATTTACGTGCAGGAAGAATCTTCCATCTGAACGGTAGTGATGTTTACGGGAAGTTATTCTCGGAAATTGTAGGATCGAGAAACCGTTATTTATGGCGTTTTGAAAAAAATGATGACGGGTCTTATACTATTATCAGTCGACAAGGAAATAAGCAATTGGATACTCGTTTTGACAGTGCGAAGAATGCAGAGATCATTACCGCAGTGGATTCGTCTTCTGTTACCTGGGAATTGGTGGAGTATAAAAACAATTGGTTAATCAAATCCAGCTCAGGGAGATATGCGGTTCAGGCGGGGGCCGGATCTAATATGGAATATGTGATTATGGCTTCTACTTTCGGATCTACCGATAACGGGTCTTATTCTTTCCTTCTGTACGATAATACGACTCCTGAAATAAGTGATACAAAGGATATATGGTATTATATTAAATCGGCAGAACCGACTTTGGCAAAAGATCAGGCATGTATTACCGATATAAATGCTGACGAATCTTCCCCGGTAAAATTTGAAGTTCTGGCAAAAGAACAGGATGAAGAAAAAAGTAAATTCCAGCAATGGAAAGTAATTAAACCTGAAAATGCTACAAACAATAATGTATTTTTTGTAAATAGACAAACAGGTAATATTATCCAGACAGCGTTCGATTACAATGGTTATTTCAATGCGCAGTCAACAGATGATATAGAAAATAGTAATGGCTGGACACTTACCTTTATTGATAGGAATCAATTTAAAATATCCGGTTTGGATTCTCAAAATGTCACAGGCTATTTAAATGCTTCATTTACAAATGAGCCTGCGGGATTAATTCCGGGTAATTCTGAATTCCTGAATTCTGCATTTGCATGGGCGTTCGAACTCGTTTCTCCACGCACTTCTATGGAGGATGTCCCAACTCCTGATCCTTTTGCAGACGTAAAAGTAAAGATCATTGAAAGAAGAATATACGTAGAAGGTACAGACGATTATATGGTTTCACATATTTCAGGGATCCGCGTTGCGAAAGATGTACAACTTCCAATAGGAGTATATTTGATCACCATTCAGGGAAAAACTAAATCGTATTTAGTGAAATAATTTTATTTAAACAATTAAATTTATAATATAACGATGAAAAGAATTCAATATATACTGTTGTCTGTTGTTTTGTTTATGTGTTTTACGCATAATACAAACGCGCAAAGAGCATCACTTTCGTATACGATAGATCCTAGTGAAACCCTGAAGGAAATGAACGATATAAAGATAAAACCCTCGGGAGGAGTTGCTTCTTCATTTCAATCGGGAGAAAATATCGAAAAATCATTTGATGATAACATGGGTACACTGTATCATTCTTCGTATGGCAGTACGACTTTCCCGGTCACTCTTCAATACAATTTTTCAGCGGATGTAAATGAAATTAATTATTTGGTTTACCATCCGAGATCATCAGGTTCTAATGGAAATTTCAAAGAAGTTGAGGTTTATTATAAACTTCGGGATGGCGAAGAAGTAAAATACAAAGACTATAATTTTGGCGGATCAAATACGGCTTCTACTGTTCGATTTACTACTCCTCTTCTGAAACCTGAATATATTAAATTTGTGGTTAAATCAGGAGCAGGAGATGGAAGAGGTTTTGCAAGCTGTGCTGAGATGGAATTTTACGAAACTTATAAAAGCACTCTTGATTTATCCCAGTTTTTTGTAGATGAAATTTATTCGGCAGTCAAACCGGGGGTTACTAAAGAACAGATCTTAAGCAATCCGAGTATTCCTATATTTTTCAAATATTTAGCGGTAGAACAATTGGAGGGGAATTATTCTCCTGTTCGTGTGCAGACTCATCAACCCTACCGTCCTTACGGTGATCTGGCAACTGAACTTAAAACAAGTACTTACAATCAGTACGAAAATCCAACAGGAATATACGTGGAATCAGGAAAAAGCATAGGGGTATTTGTTCCGGATACAAAAGAAGAAGAAATTTCTTTGACAGTGAGGAACTGGGATGATGGTCAGGTTAGAACTTATGCTTTGAATCCAGGTGTCAATTATATTACACCTGCTGTTACCGGAAATACTTATATTAATTATTTTACTGCTAATTATAAAAACGCAGAGCCTATCAAGGTCCATATTTACGGTGGAAAAGTAAATGGTATTTTTGTGGCGGGTAAACATACGAATGACGACTGGCAAGACCTTCTGGCAAACGCGGCGAGCCCATACATAGATATAGTTGGAAAATACGTTAATCTGACTTATTACGTTTCGGAATTGAAAAAGACTTGTCCTACAGACGGTGTCAGGCTGATTGAGCTCTATGATGAGATTATCGAACACCAGTATGAATTAATGGGATTCTTTAAATACAACAGAGTTCCTAAGAATCATATGTTTGGAAGAAATACATTAGACGGTTTCATGTCTGCGGGTGGTGTAGGAGCTAACTTCCAATATGAGACATTAAGCTCTATCGGTAATCCTTCGAATATAGTGAAAGGTGGAAACAGCTGGGGGATCGCTCATGAATTCGGGCATGTAAATCAAATAAGACCGGGAATGAAATGGATTGGAATGGCTGAATGTACTAATAACGTTTATTCTTCTTACACCCAATATATTTTACAGAAAAAATACTCTACAATTGATCTTCGTCTGGAGCATGAAAATTGCAGAACTATCGAAGGTGAAGCAAGTGTAATAGGAGGAAGATTCAATTCGCATCTTCACTATGGAGTATTGAAAGGAGACAACTGGATTTTCCAATGGGGACAAGACGGACCTAGTGATCATTTTGTGAAATTGGTACCCATGTGGCAGCTTAATTTATATTTCAAAGTCGCAGAAGGTACTGAATGGAGAAAACCGGATTGGTATGGCGACATTTGTGAGGAAGTTATTAAACAGAGTGATGCCGGACTTTCAAATGGAGATCACCAGGTTAACTTTATGAAAAGAGCTTGTAAAGCTACGGAAACTGATTTGACGGAATTTTTCGAAAGAGCAGGGATATTAAAACCGATTGATAAAACACTCGATGATTATGGAACTGGTACTTTGAAAATAACAGAAGCTATGTGCCAGGAAGTGAAAGACTATGTCAAACAACATCCGGAGTGGAAAAAACCGGCAGGTGTAATTAATTATATCAGTGGTAACACTTTGGAGATATATGAAAAGAAACTTCCGGTAGAAGGTACATTGAATGAAGGTGTTGCCGGAACTACAGACTTCCGGACTGTTGATCATAACGTTTGGAAAAATGCGGTTGTTTACAAGACTTTCAATGGAGAGGAAGTTGTTCGCTTAACAATGGCCGGAACCGGTACAAAAGATAACTCTTCTACAAAAGTGCCTTATCCTGCAGGTTCTACAAAGATTGTAGCTGTGTCGTGGGACGGAAAAGAAACTACAGTATATCAACCCTGATAAACTACAAT
>JAJBTS010000150.1 GCA_020860885.1 Bacteroidales bacterium | reverse complement strand
CAATTAAAAGTATTTCACCATAAAAAACAAACATATGAAGTTAATAAATTTATTTATAATAAATAGAAATATCACTTATATAGTTAATAAATATTTTCTGATTCTTTTATTTGCAGCTAGCATTTTCACAGTAAATGCGCAACAGGAATTGAAAGTTATGTCTTTTAATATTTTCCTTGCAAACAACGAACATGAATGGAAAGAAAATATGTGGGGCAATGAATGGCATAGGAGAAAGGATGCCGTAGTACAGGGGATGTTGGATTATTCTCCGGATATTCTGGCCATACAAGAGCCTATGACTCCTCAATACAAAGATCTTCAAGACACTGCGGTTTTAAAGAATTATGGATCTATTGCTTTTAAACTCCAAGGAGAAGAAGCAAGCTATGCGCAGTTAGACCCAATCTTCTATAAAAAAGATAAATTTGAACCTTTAGATAAGGGTAGGTTCTGGTTTTCAGAAACTCCCGATACGGTCAGCCGTTTCCCTAATGAAAAGTGGCCAATGATTTGTACCTGGGGAAAATTCAGGATAAAAACTACGGGCAAAATTTTTTATGTATTCAATAATCATATGCCCGATCTTCCACAAGCACAGCTAAACTCGGTACTCCTTCTTTTACAAAAAGTAAATGAAATAGCCGAAGATTATCCGGTTTTAATGACCGGAGATTTCAATTTCAACCACAACGAAGACGCTATGGATTTCGTTACACATACGCCACGGGGTTTCAAGGATTCCAATTGCGAAGCCAGTAAAATAGGGAAAAACCTGACTCCGGATATTCTTACTACCGGAGGTTGGGGGCCTTATACCGACCGAACCGAAGATGAAGAACGGTGTTGGGGCATTATGGATCATATCTTTTATACAGATCCTTTTAAGGTCGAATCCTACGCGATAGATACTACCACATACAACGGATACGGTGGAATACGACGAAGTCCGTCGGATCACAGGGCGATTGTAGCTAAATTAAAGTTCAATTAAAAGTATTTCACCATAAAAAACAAACATATGAAGTTAATAAATTTATTTGCAATGAATACAAATATAACTAATATAGTTAATAAATATACTTTGATTCTTTTATTTACAGCGAACATTTTCACAGTAAATGCGCAACAGGGAGAATTAAAAATTATGTCCTTCAACATTGGATTATCTCACGGAGAAGATCACAGGCCACCCGAAAAATATAATAAATGGAAAGACAGGAAAAATGCCATCGTACAGGTAATCCTGGATTATTCTCCGGATATTTTAGGTATGCAGGAACCGATGGAAGTTCAGTATAAATTTTTTGCAGATACGGCAGCTACAAAAATTTACCAATCTTTCAAATACCCAAAAGGAGGGATTGAAGCTCCCGATCAGTCAAACCCCATATTTTATAAGAAAGATGTTTTAGAGGTGCTGGATAAAGGAAGATACTGGTACTCGGAAGATCCCGCAAGAGATATTGATTCCTGGGGTGTTGGGTGGACCTCTGTATGCACCTGGGGCAAATTCAGGGTAAAAGCGAACGGTTTCGTTTTCTATTTCTTTAACAATCATTTATTTGACCCTCCTCAGGCTCAGCTGAATTCAGTATTTATTTTACTTGATAAAATAAAGGAGATAGCCGGGGATTATCCGGTAGTATTGACCGGGGATTTCAATTTCAACCACAACGAAGATGGTATGGATTTCCTCACACACACGCCACGTAAAATTAAGGATTCGAATTGCGAAGCAAGCAAAATAGGAAAGAACCTGACTCCGGACATTCTTACTACAGGAGGATGGGGGCCTTATACGGACCGCACCGAAGAGGATGAACGGTGCTGGGGCATTATGGATCATATCTTTTATACAAATCCTTTCCAGGTAGAATCGTACGCGATAGATACCACGACTTACAACGGCGTCGGAGGAAAAAGACGGAGCCCGTCAGATCACAGACCGATTGTAGCTACATTAAAATTCACTAATCACTAATAATAAACAGTATGAAAAAAAACAATTTTAATTCTTTCAATCTTATTAATCACATTCTCTTCTTTAACGGCACAAACCAAATGCAATCAAGAGGTAGTGTTATGTAGTAAATTTACTTTTACACACGGGATTCATATACCCGAGGAACAATCGTATGTAATAGGATCAGATACGATTAACCGTTTGCGGATGCATTACGGAAGTAAGAATGCCTATATCGATTATGGACCCAATTTGTACTTCAGATATGGAAAAATCTGGGATAATAATGCACTAAAGCTGGACGATTTAGGGAATGCACATTTTTATAAGAACCTGTATCTACCTCAGAATCAATCGCTGGTATTGGGCAGCGCCGACAATACCAATACTCAACTCCGTTTGGGATATATCCCCGGACAATCGCAAATTAATTATTCCGGATACTTGTATTTTAATCCTTCCAACAGTACGACCAAATCTGTTTATATGGTTGAATCGGGCGGCACTCAATTCTTTATAGGAGAAAAACCGAATGCAAACAACACACAAAACAGACTGCGGATACAATATGGAAGTTCAGGTAAACCGAATTATGCGTACATGGATAATTACACAGGTCCTCTCTTATTCCGTATAGGTTCTACGGCAACAACGATGACTTTGAAAGAAAACGGAAGTGTAGGAATAGGAGTCGATCCTACAGAGAAATTAGATGTAAACGGCACTGTAAAAGGAACTAAATTAAGATCGCAGAATAGCACAGGATATGCAGAGATGAACGCCGTAGCAGGTTATTTTAATTTTAGCACCGACCGTCCTTATTTCTATTTCAATAAACCGGTAAGGATTACAGGCGGAAATATCGGAAGCAACAGCGGCGACCTGAATCTGCAAACGGCAGGAAGTACGAAAGTAACCGTCTTAAGTACAAACGGAAACATGGGGATAGGCACCACTGCTCCTGCGTACAAACTACATGTGAACGGAGATGCCAAAGTAAACAACAACTTAAGGGTTGCAGGTGATCAATATCTACCTAACAACAAATCTCTTATACTTGGACATGAAACTGATAAAAAGCAACAGCTAAGATTACGTTTTGATGGAAGTTCATACATTAACTACGGAGGTAGTCTCTATTTCTACAGCAATGAATTAAATACTTATACTGCTATGATACATGAAAACGGAGATTTTTATATCGGATGGGGGGCGATACTTTAAGCAGAAGAAATCTCATTGTAAACGGAACGGTTAAGGCCATGAAATTAGAGGCTAAAGTAAGTGTGTGGTCCGACTTCGTTTTCTCCGATAATTACGATCTTCCTTCTATCGGCGAAGTAAAATCGCACATCAAAGAGCACAAACATCTTCCCGGTATTCCCAGCGAAAAAGAAGTATTGGAAAACGGTATTGATGTAGCCGATATGCAGGCCAAACTGCTTCAAAAGATTGAAGAACTGACTTTGTATACAATCCAGCAACAGGAAATGATAGAAAAGCTGAATGAAAAAATAGAAAAACTGGAAGACAATCAATTAAAATAACAAATATGAAAAGATACATTTTTTCGGTTTTATTTCTCGCATTTTTATCAACAGCTTACAGCCAGAATGGAAAATTAAAAATTGCGACGTATAACACTAAAAATGATACTCAAAAAACAGAACCCTGGATAAACTTACGTCAATTCGGGGCCAGAGATTTTCTGGAACATTACCAGATGGATATCATAGGAACTCAGGAGTTTTTTCATCATCAACTCAAGTATATTGTCGACTCAATACCTACGAAATACAAATATGCCGGGGTTATAAGGAAAGAAAAAGAAGAATATAATGCTATTCTGTATAAAGAAGAGAAAGTGAGGCTTCTGGATACGGGAACCTTCTGGCTATCGGATACTCCGGATATACCCGGATCAAAATTTCAAGGAATTGATTATGATTATATCCGAATATGTACATGGGCTAAATTCCAGGTCAAAGAAAACGGATTTACCTTCTTTTTCTTTAATAAAAATGTATAATATACCAATACTCTTATCCAGATAAAAAGCAATGAACTTATTCTAAAAAAGATAACCGAAATTGCCGGAAATTTTCCTGTTATTCTTACAGGTGATTTCAATTATTCACATACCAGCGATCCATATAATATAATGATTGGAGTTTGCGGATTCTCCGACAGTTACAATATTGCCTTACAAAATGCTTCTCCCTGGGTAACATCTACACGTAACGGATTTACCTTTGGATATACTACCGATCCTGCCGGCAGGATAGATCACATCTTCCTGAAAGGAAGCAATAATCATGATTTCATTGTAAATAAATATACCATTTCAGATTTTTATTATACGGATAATAATGGCAAAAAGCGCTATCCTTCCGACCATTTTCCGGTAATAATAGAATTGGAATATAAAAAGATAGAATAAATGTTAGAGTAATAAATATTAATTAATTTAATAAAACAAAGTTATGAAAAAAGTAATTTTATTTACAATTATAATTCTTACAGCTACGAGTTTAACAAAAGCGCAGAATTATTCGGGCTACATTTCATTATGTTCTAAATATCAATTCAATGAAGATATATTCCTTCCTGTACATAAGTCCGTACGTTTGGGTTCTCAGATTGATAGTCTGGGAAGCAGAATCAAATTATCCGTCAATCCGGATCATGGAGGCGTATTTGATTATTTCCCTACTTTATATGTCCGGGCAGGCAAAACAAATGGAGACGGTTTTACCTATGTAATGACTTTAAAGGAAAATGGAAATATCGGGATAAACACCACAACTCCTACATATAAACTCCATGTGAACGGAGACGCTAAAGTAAACAACAATTTAAGGGTGGCTGGAACTCAGTATGGAAAAGCGCTGGTATTAGGCAACGAAACGGATAGTAAAAATCACTTCAGAATGTATTTTTCCGAAGGATCTTCTACGAAAGACTCATACATGCAATACGGAGGTCATCTCTACTTCTATAGCAATGAATTAGGAACCTATACGGCTATGATGCATAAAAACGGAGATTTTCATATCGGATGGAGCGCTAACAAAGCAGCTAAAAGGAATCTTCTGGTAAACGGAACGGTTAAGGCCATAAAACTGGAGACTAAAGTAGACGTGTGGTCGGACTTTGTTTTCCATGACAATTACGACCTCCCTTCTATCGGCGAAGTAAAATCACACATCAAAGAGCACAAACATCTTCCGGGTATTCCCAGCGAAAAAGAAGTGTTGGAAAATGGTATCGATGTAGCCGATATGCAGGCCAAACTGCTTCAAAAGATTGAAGAACTGACTCTTTATACCATACAGCAACAAGAGTTGATCGACGAACAAAAGGAAAGTCTTTCCGAACAAAAAAAGATGTTTGATGAGCTAAAGAAAGAAGTGGATACAATTAAGGAGAATAAATAAGGATACAAAAAAGTTATTTCCCCAAGGGTGTCCAAAAAGAACTTTCTGCCCCTAGATCCCTAAAGGGGAATTCTTAAACAGTTGAATATCATAGCCCCTTTTAGGGGGTTGGGTGCTAAACGGTGAGATTATTTACTTTTTGAACATCCTCAATGACTTCTTTATAATCTCAATAACTAACTCTTATTACAAAATGAAGAATTATCTAAAATTAGGCTTAACAGCAATCGCAGTGATCTCCATCGTGGTTTTCTCCGCTTTCTCGCCCAAAGCGTATTCTGACGATTGCAGGCTATTGATGCGGACACAGCCCTACTTACAGATGCCTTCGGCAAACAGTATGGTGGTCCGGTGGGTGACTGCTTTTCCCTGTACGGGAGAAGTAGAGTACACCACAGATCCCAATTTCCGGAACAATGTAAAAAAGGTAACCTCTACGGTAATTACAGAAACACAGAAATTGCAATTAACAGGATTAAACAGCAACACTACGTATTATTACAGGGTGCGTTCCATACTACCCGCTTGCAATGGGGAGTCTGCGAAAGAAGAATCGGCCATCTATTCTTTCAAGACATTCAATCCTTCAAAAACGGATTTCAAAGTGATTGTGTTAAATGATTTGCATACGCATTCCGGACAGGATAGACATGCGTTTTATCCTTTAATTCTAAAGATTTTTTATGAGACAATAGGAAGCATAATAGATACCATTGATTACGACCTTGCGGTTTTCAACGGCGATTGCCTGGATGATTACTCTTTTGAAGGAGATATGATCCATTGGATGGATCAGCTCAATCGCATGGTAAAGAACAGTTCGGTTCCCTCCGTATATCTCATGGGCAATCATGAATACGACGGACCATTGGCCGATACGGCTCGTACTGAAGAATCTAAGCTACCTTTCCAAAATATAGCTTTGAAGAAATACCTGGATTTTGTCGATAATGGGAAAACATACGGAGTGATCAACATAAACAATTCCAATCAATTGTTATTTCTGGATATGGGGCAAGGTGTAGATAGCGAATTGAAGATGGATGAGAAAAAAAAGTCGTACTTCGACTCTTTATTGGGAGAACAGAAAACATTCCTGCAAAATTCCATCCGGCCGGATACATCGAAAAGCAGGATATTGTTTCATCACATTCCCTTATTCTACAATGATGAATGGAGAAAAAGTTCAGAAAATCCCTACTTTCAGATAGGTGGAGAAGAGTTGAATCATTCGAATGTTTTGCTGGCATTAAGCGGACATATACACATTCCAGGCACTGTAAACAAGCATTCTTTCAACACTATAATGGGGGATGAAAGATATTTCAATAATTATCCTGCCTATACTGCCGCAGGACCCAATGCCTCGGTAAAAGGACAGAAATACAACGGAACCGTTGCTGTGGTAAGTAAAGAGGGAAGCCGGCTGTATCTAACTACACATAATATCGATAGGGATTATCAGGTTCATAGTACAACGTACGACCTGACAGATGGTATTTTTTAATAAAACAATAATATTCAATTTAATTATAGTAACAGTTATGAAAAAAATAATTTTATTTGCATTGATCTCCTTTTTAATGGCAACCGGTATCCAGGCACAGTCTGGCTATGTTTCGCCGTATACACAATTGTGTGGAAACTATCAATTCGATGGATCGGCTAAAATAAACAAGGAATTAAGGGTTGCAGAAAATCAATATTTACCTAATAAAAGATCTCTTGTATTTGGCCATGAATCTGATCCAAAGCAGCAGTTAAGATTTCGTTTTGATGTAAATTCATTCATTAACTACGGAGGTGAGTTGTATTTTCATAGCGGTGATGCAGATACCTATACTGCTATAATAGATAAAAAGGGAAATGTCGGGATAGGCACCACAGCTCCTACCTACAAACTCCATGTGAACGGAACGGCTAAAATAAACCAGGATTTCAGGGTTGCAGGAAATCAATATCTTCCTAACAGCAGATCTCTTATATTTGGTCATGAAACAGATAAAAAACAGCAGTTAAGATTACGTTTTGATGGAAGTTCGTTCATTAACTACGGAGGGGAGTTCTATTTCCACAGTGGTGATTTAGATACATATACTGCTATGATAGATAAAAACGGAAATTTTATTATCGGATGGAGCTCCGAACCAGCAGCCAAAAGGAATCTTATCGTAAACGGGACGGTTAAAGCTATGAAACTAGAGACCAAAGTAAATGTGTGGTCCGACTTTGTTTTCTCCGACAATTACGAATTGCCTGCTTTAAGCAAAGTAAAATCGCATATCAAAGAGCACAAACATCTTCCCGATATTCCTTCCGAAGCGGAAGTTCTGGAAAATGGAATCGATGTAGCGGAGATGCAGGCCAAACTGCTGCAAAAGATCGAAGAGCTGACTTTGTATACCATACAGCAACAAGAGTTGATCGATGAACAGAAAGAGAGTCTTTCCGAACAAAAAAGCATTATTTTTGAGCAGCAAAAGATGTTCAATACGATGAACGAGAAATTGGAGAAATTAGAAAAACAATTAAAATAAATCAGTATGAAAAAAATTATTATTTTCCTGCTATTTATAGCAGCTATGTCACAGGCGTACGGACAAGTTACCTACTATACCTGTGCAATTCCTACAGCGATAACTGCCAGTCAGAACCGCATTTGTGATGGAATAATGACTATTAACGGCAATTTAAATATCCGGAATAATGCCACAGTAAAGCTTATTGCAAAACAAGTGGTTATAAACCCCGGTTTTTCTACGGAGTTGGGAACGAATGTAACCATCGAAGCAATGGCAACACCAGCTCTCAGGAACAATGAGGAATTCCAGGAAGAAGAAGCGGTAGAGATCACTACTTCCGTAGATACTCCCGAAGCGGAAGCGGTGATCAAATCCATCCGTGTTTATACGGTTACCGGACAACGGGTATATTCTTCGGAAACCCATACCGATATTTATTCCATCGGATTGCAGAACGGTATTTATGTGATCCAGAAAGAATACGACAATGGGGAAAGCATCCGGGAAAAGATTATCCTGAATGAATAACTTAATTCCATAAAAGATTTCTATTAATATTCATAAATAGAAAGGTTATGTT
>JAJBTS010000205.1:8132-8505 GCA_020860885.1 Bacteroidales bacterium | reverse complement strand
TCTCTTGAGAGAATAAAGAGAAGAGAGGAAATAATGTAAATAATAATAAATAAACAATTTTCTTCATGATGATAATTTTTAGATTATTAACTACAAATAAAAATAATAAGATATTTGATTTATAAATTGAACGCACCAATGGATGTACTACTTTAAATGGCCCGGTCAGTGAATAGAAAATAATCTATAGGGAAATCTTGTCCAAAGTATTTTTTATTATAAGGGAAGTAATGATTAACAGAATCAAAATAAATGCAATCTTCTCCTATAGCCATTGTAAAAAGAGCTATCTTCATCGTGTTAGTTAGTAATTTGTAAACAATAATAATTTTCCGCAAAGATAGAAATGGACATTTAATAAACACATATTTTT
>JAJBTS010000205.1:0-8122 GCA_020860885.1 Bacteroidales bacterium | reverse complement strand
CTTACAGGTTCTAGCAGGACTTAAGTTTATATATGGAGAGCTGGTTCCCGGTTTTATCCCACAGGCAAACTAAATAAGAATTCCAGACCTCCTCCTTTGCGGTTCTTCACAGAAATGATACCTCCGTGAAATTCTACTGCATTTTTCACAATCGACAATCCCAGACCCGACCCACCGGATTCACGGGTACGTCCTTCGGTGACACGATAAAACCGTTCAAACAGGCGGTTCAAATGCTTCTCGTCTTCAATACCGATTCCGTTGTCTGAAAAGGAAAAATAAGCGAATTTCCCTTCCTGATGGTATTTGGAGATAGTAATAGTAATGCTTTCTCCCGCATATTTAATTACATTATCGGTAAGATTCCTGAAAATAGAATAAATAAGATTCTCGTTTCCGGCAATCTTCAGATCCGGAGAAAGGGTGGAATGGATAATTATATCCTTTTCTTTCAACTGTGCTCCTAAATCTTCTTTTACTTTACCAATCAAATCCTGAAGACAAACAGTTCCTGACCGGAACGTATCGGGAGCTTCATTCATTTTAGAAAGGAGTCCCATATCACCGATCAATTCGGACAATATCATTGTCTGATCGAAAGCTTTATACACAAACTCGTGTTGTTTCTCCGGGTTAAGATCGTTTTCGAGGATTGTTTCAAGATATCCGCGTATTCCGGCAACGGGAGTACGTAATTCATGAGCAATATTACCGGTCATTTCTCTTTTTAATAGTCTGTTCTTCTCCTGCCGGGTGTTATCTGTCAGTATTATCTCAAAACTTTTATCATAAAAGATATTTACTCTTGCTACAAAGTATTTCCCATTTTTATTTATAGTCGTTTCAAAATACGAATTTTCATTATTCAAGGTGACAAAATCATAGATCTCAGCAAATACTTTTTCGTCCAATATTCCTTTGGCATCGACCACGACTTCATCGGCCAGCATATTTACATATTGCAGGAATAAACCGTTATAAAAAGAAACCTGTTTATCCGGAGTGAAAAAGCAAACGCCTTCATTGGAACTTTGTATGTGCATTAATAATTTTTCATGCTCCAGAAAAAGTTTCTCTTCATTTCCTTTTATTCTTTTATAGTCTTTTGCTATCTGTCTGCCGATATATCCAATTTCATCGTCGGGGAAGTCCGGGATCTCAACTTTCTGCTGGTTTTTAATCGCTAAAGAAAATTCCTGCAGCTGTTTAACGGTTTTTCCAAAATAATTGCCTGTGTAAAAGATAAAGATAATCCCGATTACAAGCATAAATACCAGGAAATAGATAAAGCTATTGTCCGGTTTCAAAAAATCTTTCACCTGAATACTGTAAGGTAAAGCTACGCGTATAAAACTATTACCAAGATCTTTAGCATAATATAAATATTCTTTTTGCGTAGAAGTTGATTTCCGGATATCGATTCCTTTTCCTTTGTCTTTAGCAGATACAATTTCCGGACGGAGTGCGTGATTTTCAATTTCATTACTTTCATGCAAGCGGTTGTCGAAAAGCACTGTTCCTTCTTTATTAATTATTGTTACCCGCAAATTGGCCGGCAATACCGATAATAAGGTATCCAGAGAAACCTGCAAATTCCTGTTTTCCCGCTCCGTATAATTATGAATAATTTCAGCGTATCCGTCGAGTCTCTCCTCCAATGCTTCGGTCTTGTATTGTTTGGCCCGGTTTCTTTCAAAAATAATTACCCCAATAGAAAATAAAAGTAGAATAAGAATAAAGCTTATGGTTAGTTTCTGGGTATAAGTCTGTTTCATGATGCATTTTCATTAAACCGGTATCCATATCCGGGACGGCTGGCTATATAAGCAGCTTTCTCTCCCATCTTTTTACGAAGACGGCGAATATGAACATCGACTGTTCTTTCTGTTATATAAGGAGAATCCTTCCAAATACGATCGATTATATCTTCTCTTTCATATATTCTCGATGGATTGGAAGCCAGAAGATGGATAATATCAAATTCCGTACGGGTAAGAGGAATAATATCCTGTCCGATAATCAACTCTTTTGTATCCAGATCAATGGTAAGATCATCAAAAACAAGTTGGTTCTTTTTTACAGGATTTTCTGTTTTATGTGTTACTTCGGATCTTTTTAACAATGCTTTAACCCGGGCAATTACTTCTTTTACCGAAAATGGTTTGGATATGTAATCATCACCTCCGACGGAAAAGCCTGTAAGCATATCATTTTCCTGATCTTTAGCTGTAAGAAAGATGATCGGGATACTATTATTTTCTTTACGCAAGCTTTCTGCCATCTTATATCCCGACATACCTCCCATCATAACATCCAGAAGGATCAGAGAGTGAGTTGGAGTTAGTTTGGCTAATGCTTCTTCTGCAGAATAAGCACATTCGACATCGTATCCTTCATTTGTCAGATTAAATTCAAGAATTTCACAGATATTCTTTCCATCGTCGACAACCAGAATTTTTTCGGACATAAGAATTAAAATTAAATAAGCAACTCTACAAAGATAAAACTTTTCAGTTAACAGTTAACAGTAAGCAGTTAACAGTGACTAAATAATGACTGGTGACTGATAACTGTTTACTGTTTACTGTGCTTTAGTACTTTGGCGTCGATGTAAAAAACAATCTCTTCCACGATATTGCTGCAGTGGTCGCCGATACGTTCAATTTTACGGATCACCAGCATCGTCTGCAGTCCACATTCCGTTTGCGAAGGATTGTTCCTTATATATTCTGCTAAAGTATAAATAGATTTGTGATAAATATCGTCGACCCGTTCGTCTTTTGCAAGTATTTTCCCGGATAGTTTGGTATTTTCGGAATCAAGGGCGACATAACTGTCCGAAAGCATTTCAATGACCGTATCGAACATCGATTCTACCTTCAATTCTTCTTTTATTTCCTCTGTAAAACCCGAACAACTTTCCTCGACTACATGCCATGCGATACCGTCGGCAAAGTCACCTATTCTCTCTAATGTACTGCTTATCTTTATGAGGGAAAGGACCAGCCGGAGATCTATTGCAACCGGGTTGTATAATGCAATATAATTCTCACAATCGCTGTCGATCTTGAGTTCAAACGAGTTTACCCGTTTTTCACGGCTCACCACTTCTCTTGCCTGATCGATATCATTATTCAAATAGGATTGTTTGGCTTTTTCCAGTTGAGAGAGCACCAATCTCCACATTTGACTTACTTCTTCTTTTATAGCTATCAGTTCTTTTTCTGTATGCTTCATTTCATCTGTTTTTATCAACCGAAACGGCCGGTTATATAATTTTGAGTTTCTTCTTTCTCCGGATTAATAAACATCTTTTTCGTATCGTTGTATTCTACCAATCTTCCTAACATAAAAAAACCGGTCTTATCACTGACCCGCGCCGCCTGTTGCATATTGTGGGTAATAATAACAATAGTATATCTCTCTTTCAGGGTATGTATAAGATCTTCTATTTTTGAGGTTGAGATCGGATCCAAAGCCGAAGCAGGCTCATCCATTAAAATGATGGAAGGCGCAATAGCCAGAGCGCGGGCGATACACAACCGCTGTTGCTGGCCGCCCGATAATTCAAAAGCGGATTTTTTCAATTTATCTTTCACTTCTTCCCAGAGAGCTGCACTTTTCAACGATTCCTCTACCCGTTGCTCAATAAAGGTTTTATCTTTTGTTCCATCTACCCGAAGACCGTAAGCGATATTTTCAAAAATGGACTTGGGAAAGGGGTTAGGTTTCTGAAAAACCATTCCTACCTTCTTCCTGAGATTCGTCACATCCACCGATTTATCATAAATATTTTTCCCTTCTATCAGGCATTCTCCCGTTAAACGGGTATCGTCGATCAAGTCATTCATCCGGTTGAACAGCCGGAGGAAAGTAGACTTCCCGCAACCCGAAGGGCCAATAAACGCAGTCACCGTATTTCGTTCCATTTTCATACTTATATCTTTCAATGCCTGAAAATCGCCGTAATAAAAATTGACGTCCTTTGCCTCTATCATAATTAATTTGTTTTTACTTTTTTACCGAACCATCTACGCAGAGCTGTAGCAAGAAGATTCATTATTAATACAATGAGAATCAGAACCAAAGCCGTTCCGTAAGCCATAGGCCTTGTTGCTTCCAGATCTGTTCCGCTGGTAGCTATTACATACAAATGGTAAGGAAGAGCCATCACCTGATCGAAAATACTACTGGGTAGCTTCGGTAGAAAATAGGCGGCCACTGTAAAAAGAATAGGAGCCATTTCTCCAGAAACTCTTCCTATCGACAGAATCAATCCGGTAATAATATTTGGAAAAGCCATGGGAAGAATAATTCGTTGAATTGTTTGTAATTTTGTGGCTCCCAACGCCAGGCTACCTGTCCGGAACGAATCCGGTATGGCTTTAAGAGCCTCCTCAGTGGTACGGATAATAAGAGGTAAGGTTAATAAACCTAAGGTCAGTGACCCGGCAATAATAGAATCTCCAAAACCCAGGGTATTTACAAAAAGGGCCATACCAAACAATCCGAATATAATGGAAGGAATACTTCCCAGGTTGTTCGTCATTATCCGGATAAAACGTACTATTTTACCGTTACCGGCATACTCGCTACTATAAATAGCGGAAAGTATACCCAAAGGGAAAGCGATAACCGAACTACCGGCAATTAAGCACAAGGTTCCGACGATGGCAGGGAAAATACCTCCGGAAGTCATTCCTTCTGTAGGAGCTTCTGTAAGAAATTCCCAGCTTATCACTCCTATCCCATGGTAAATAATGAATCCTAATATCCAGAAAAGAATTCCTACGACCAATATGCCTAACATTCTGAATAAAACAAAGGCAATTTGCTGTTTATTTTTTGGTGTTATCATCACAAACCCTTATTGTTAGATTGATTTTTGGATATCATTTCAGCCGCTATACTTATAAATATCGTAATCAAAAATAAGATACATCCCAACATAAATAATGCCTGGTAATGAGGTCCTCCCGCAGGAGCTTCCCCTAATTCTGCGGCTATGGTAGCCGGAATGGTCCTTACCGGTTCGAATAAAGTATGAGGGATAACGGCAGCATTCCCCGTAACCATCAGAACAGCCATGGTTTCTCCTATGGCACGGCCAATACCCAGTACGACTGCAGCGGAAATACCCGATATAGAATACGGTATGATCACTTTGTAGATAGTCTGCCAGTGATTGGCTCCTAAAGCTAAACTAGCTTCCCGCATGGCACGGGGAGTATTCCGCATAGCATCTTCCGCAACTGTAATAATAGTAGGAAGAGCCATAATAGCTAAGATCACGCTTCCCGCAAAAGCTGTTTCACCCACAGGAAGATTAAACGTTTTCTGAATAAGTGGAACCAGTACTACCAAACCGAAAAATCCGTATACAACAGAAGGTATTCCGGCTAGTAATTCAATAGTAGGCTTCAAAATTTTCCGCATTCTTTCTCCTGCTAATTCAGATAAATAGATCGCGACTCCTAATCCAAGAGGCAAAGCTATAAGGATAGCAAAAATACTAACCCATAAAGTCCCTAAAATAAGCGGAAGAACTCCAAATTGCGGAGAAGGAGTAGCGGTAGGCATCCATTCTTTTCCTCCGAAAAAATTAGAAATACTGATTTTTTCTTCCGGTAAGACTTTTACTCCCGCTCTATTTACGGGAAGGTATTGTGTGGGAATATAAGCGATAATTCCCGGAGTCGACTGGATCATATCCCCCAACTTTTCGGGAAGCAACTCGTAATTCTCTCCCAATTCCTCATCGGAATAATGATTGAATATTTCTTCGAACCGGAAAAGAACAATTTCTTCGTCTATCCCGCCTAATTCTTCCCAGTTTTCTATTTCATAATCAAATATTTCTTTGATCTGGAAAGGATTCAGCTTATCTATCGGATTACCTGCATTCAGGCAAAGAGAATAACCTTTTTCCACTGCCGGACTGTTAAATAACCCAAAACCTTCTTTGAAAAGAAAGATCACAATCAGCAGGATAACAATTGTAGTTATCATCCCACTGACTGTTAAGATACTTTCAACAATCCGTTCCCAAAAACGCTTGAAAATTTTCATTATAAATTATAAAGCTATAAACCCTATTTCATTTACAATCTTTTGCCCTTCCGTCGATAAAATATAATCTATAAAAGGGCGGGCTACTTTCTCCTGCTGGGTGATATAATACATATAAAGAGGACGAACCACCGGATAAGTCCCATTCTTCGCATTCATTATGGAAGGTTCTGTATAAGTTTTTCCTTTATCGTAAGATACATGAATGGCTTTTACATCTTTATTCAGATAAGCCAATCCCACGTAGCCTATCGCACCTTTCGTCTGGCTTACCGATTGTATGATAGCTCCTGTAGCAGGCATACTCATGATTCCGTTCTTATAATTTTTATTTTTTAATACGCTTTCTTTGAAAAATTCATAAGTGCCGGAAGACGTTTCCCGTGCATAAGGAATAATTTTTAAGTCGGCTCCTCCTACTTCTTTCCAGTTGGTAATCTTTCCTGTAAAAATACCCTCCAGCTGTTCCCGGGTAAGATTCGTTACCTTATTTTCCGGATGAACAATAATAGCCATAGCATCGTAAGCAATAATAACCTCTTTTACACTTTTTCCGCTTTCCTGCAATTTTTGCCTTTCGTCAAATTTAATTTTACGGGAAGATTGGGTAATGTCTGTTGTTCCGGCAAGAAGAGCCGAAATGCCAACCCCACTTCCACCTCCCGTAACTGTAACGGTTGCCGAAGGGTATTTTTTCATATAACTTTCCGCTTCTTTTTGAGACAAAGGGAGAACCGTATCCGAACCTTTGACTTTTTGAGCCTGGACCATAGTGATCCCCAGTAAAAGCATGAATGTAGTAATAATTAAATTTTTCATCTTTTTTAATGTTTTAGAATTTATACTGCAAACGCATAGTGAAAACATTATTCTCCAGGTCTTCATTCATTCCTTCTACGTTTGCTGATTTCTCATTTTTATTTATTTCATAATAAGCCTGAAGGCGCAAGTTGTTATTGATTTTCCAGATACCTCCAAATCCCAAGGTATTTTGGAATAAATCCGTTTTGGTTGTTCCCTTCAGGCCTATTTCATCTTTTGAAACTTTGGTATTCGGATCGTACGAATCGTATTTTAAGACTGCAGAGAAAGGCAAGGTTCCAATATCCTGAACAAAGACTACATACCATCCGCTAAAATCTCTCAGGTATGTATCGTATTCAGGAAGTTCGGATGCATTGGGGCTTTTACTGCTATTTACAGCTCCCGGCTGCTGCCCGAATAGATATTCTCCCCGCAATTGAGTCTGTCCCCAGGCAGTTATTATTGAGAATTGGGCATCCAGACCGAAATATTCCCTTTTAGCAAATTCACCTTTATTAGAAGCATCGTTATTTACGACAAATTCTTTATCCTGCATCTTGTAAACATTTTCCGTTCCCTGATAAACCCCTCCGTTGTAATAAGATATTCCCGCTCCGAAGGATATGTTATTGCCTATCGTTTTATTCATGGAAAGATGGCCGATAAAATCCTTTCTGTTGTCTGTTTCCTGCTTAATTCCGTTTCCGGCAAAAAAACCGGCTTCCAGCTTCAGGATATTCAAGGGAGAACTTTTAGGGGCCTGCAAAACAAGCATTGCTCCCAAATCTCTTTCCTGCGGAAATAATGTCTGAAATACAGTAGAACGCTCCGGAGATTCCCGTCGCGAAGAAGAATGGCTGATCTCAAACCCAAAAGGACGGTCGAAAATTCCGGCTCTTAATTGATTGGTTTTCATCCAGGGATCTTTTATATTCAAATAAGCATCTTTAAAACCAATTCCTTTTTCAGTAAAGTCTATCTGAAAAACTCCGGAGGCAATTCCTTCTTCGTAAGTAAATTTAATTCTGCCCCTACGAATACCTATACGATTGAATGATTCGTCTGTTTCGTTTGAAGTTCCTACTCCCAGTGTAGCATCTTTTTCCCCATACTGGTATTGGGCCTGTATATAACCCGACACTTTTAATTTCTTAAGTTTTATTATTTCGTCTTCTATGGTTTCGGTTTTCTGTTGCAGTTCATGGAAAGAGATATTGTTCTCTTGCGCTACAATTACATGTGTTAGTAA
>JAJBTS010000108.1 GCA_020860885.1 Bacteroidales bacterium | reverse complement strand
CGATGATATTCCTGTCTCCGAGGTATCCGGCTGGCTTTCCGAACTGGAGAAAGCAAATATACTAGTTCCTGTTTTTTATAACAACGGAAAATATTACCTGATCCGTACCTTCCGGAAACACCAGGTTATCGATAAACGGTACAACAAATATGTCATCCCACCTACAGTTGTTGAAGAATTCTTAAACCCGTTGCGGGCTACCGCGGAAGTTACGCCGCAGGAAAAGGAAAGGGAAGAGGAAAAGGAAGTGGAAAAGGATATCCCCCCAACCCCCTTACCTGAAGTTCCTCCTGAAAGTCGGACCCTTCAACAAGGGGGTGAATGGAAGAATGATTTTAAAATATATCTTTCTTTAGTAGAAGACGCTTATTGGAGTTTACGCAGAGACAGGGACTACATAGACGAGCGGGAGAAGTTTCATCCTGCTGTAAATATCCCTTTATCGTTAGAAAAAGCGTATGTCGAACACTGGTCTACCGAGGCCGGGTGGAAGAAACTGAGAAAATCAAAATCTGAGATAATTAATTTCAAAGAGATATTTAACAACATGCTGCACCGCAAAGCGAATAAGGTGTGGCTACCAAAAAATGAAAACAATGAAAGAAAACCAAAAATCCGGTACACCATTGTCGAGTAACCGTGTACTACCTACTGCCTTAGATGCAGAAAAAGCAGTGATCGGAGCGCTGATCGCAGAAAATGAAGCTTTATTGCGTGTGGAAGAAGTCCTGAACGCTGATGATTTTTATCTGAAGAGTAATGTCATTATCTTTCAGGCAGTTACAAACCTGTCGGCAAAGAAAAAAGCGATAGACATGATCACCGTATCGGAAGAGTTAAAATCCATGGGTGAACTGGACCGTATCGGAGGCATACCGATGGTTGCCGAATTGGCAATGTCTGTTATTTCTTCCGCACATATAGAACACCATGCCCATATTGTGAAACAAAAATCGCTGGCGAGGAAACTCATCTTTATCTTACAGGATACCATAGAGAAATGTTTCGACGAAACCAACGACATTGCGGATGTGATTGAAGAGTTGGATACGGAGTTTACCCGCCTGGTTACCTCTACGGCTACCCGCCGGTCGTGGAGTATGCCGGAGGCCATACGCCTGACGATGGATAAGATCTCTAAGATACAGTCGGATAAAGAGAAAGGAATTAGTCCCGGTATCCCTGCGCACCTGGATCGGCTGACGAAAGAGTTTGCCGGAGGATGGACCAGCCCGGACCTGATCGTGATAGGAGGGAGGCCTTCGATGGGTAAGACCCAGCATGCGTTGCAAATAGCGGAGAAAGCCGCTATGAGTAATTACCATACGCTTTTTTGTTCTATCGAGATGACTGCCCCACAACTCATTACGCGTTTGCTCCTGAAGGACGATGCGATCAATGAGTTTCATATCCGCAACGGTAGTATGACGCAGGATGAATGGAAGGCATTGGACCTGAAAGTGAAAGAAATTTATGACGCCAAACTTCACATCGCCGACGACCCCGGCATCCGCTACCTCACGAATATCAAAGTCGAAGCCCGGAGGCTTAAACGGAGCAAAGAGTTGGATTTGCTTATTATCGATTATCTCGGACTGATCAAGACAAACCAGAAATTTGCCATGAGGCAACTGGAGGTCGCCCATATAACCAGTGAACTCAAAGCTTTGGCCAAAGAGCTGAATATACCGATCGTCCTTCTTTCGCAACTGAGCCGCCTGGGAAAGAATGTAGCTCTCAGGGAGCCTATCCTGGAAGACTTGCGCGAGTCGGGAGATATAGAACAGGATGCGGATGTGGTTTTGTTTATCCATAAACCGGATTATTACGAGGAAGGAGCGCTTGACGATGACGGTATTCCATGGAAAAACAGAGGCAAGATCATTGTCGGCAAGCATAGGGAAGGGTCCCGGAACCGGGTTATACTTTTTGAACACGATAAGCGGTACAAAAATATTTTTGACTACCACGGAAATAGAAGGAAAAGCCTGCTATGAACCGTCTTATGGATGCTGTTTCCCGAATAAGCCGGGTGCCTGTTCCCAAGATCCGGAGCAGGCGCCGGTCGGGCAGGGAAGTTTCGTATGCTAAAATGATTTTCTGCTATCTCGCTTACCATAAGCTGAATTATTTGCACAAGGAGATTGCGTTGTTCCTGACTTGTTCCGCTTCTTCGGTTTATTACCTGATAAATTCTTACGAAGACAGATATTCCGCCGACGGACAATTCAGGGAAATAGCCGGCCTGGTCCTTGAAATTATGGAAAATAGCGGGTAAAAGTTTTCAATATCTTTTCCGCTTTTTCCTTGACTTCGCCTCTGTTATTTTGTATCTTTATAATGTGTTTAATAATAAGAGTATTAATGTTTTAACTAAAAACTATGAAGTATGTAGTAGCTCCTGAAGCGAGTCCGAAAGACCGCGACGCCGATCCGAAGTATTATCTTGTTTCTAAAAACCAGGGAAAAATCAACCTCTATGAGCTGGCGGCAGATATTGCCGGTCGTTCTTCACTTACGCGTGGAGATATCGAGAATTGTTTGTCTAATTTCCTGGATCAGCTTCCCAACTATCTGAAAAAGGGATATTCGGTTCAGATGGGCGATTTCGGGACTTTGCGTCTCTCATTGTCGAGTACGGGTTCCGATTCTCCCGAAGATGTGAGCGTGGCTAACCTGAAAAAGGTGAAGATTATTTTCACTCCTAGCTCCAAACTGAAAAAAGAGATAGAAACAACACCTCTCGAAAAACTTTAACAGTAAACAGTGAACAGTAAACAGTAAACAGTGAACTGACAACTGAAATGGTGGGTGGATTGATTGCTGCTCTTAGCAGTTCGAAACTTTTGGAGTTTCTATTTAGAAGGAAGACAGATCAGCGGAAGGAAACGGCTTCCGCTGTTTCTCAGGAACTGGCCAACCTCACTGTCGCCCTTGAAGCGATGAGGAAGGTTTACTCTCAAGAAATGGATAAGAGCAATGAACGGCAGGCGTTGATCGATAAACTGTATAAGGAGAATAAAAGCAAAGACAGGACAGTTCTCAAACTCACGACTCGGAATGCAAAGAAAGATCTTGAAATCGAAAGGCTCCGCTTCATGAAATGTGAAATCAGGAAATGCCCCGGCCGGCAACCGCCAAACAAGGAATATTGATTTTTAATGAAAGAAGTTATCCCTTTTATCTGTTGTTAAGTAAATATTTATTTTTTATAAATTATATCGTGCAGTTGACAAAGAATTTTCATTTGGATGAATTTGTCCGTTCCCAGACAGCGAGAAGGAAAGGGATCGTTAATACTCCGGATGCAGGACATATAGAAAACCTCAGGACTTTATGTGTTTCTTTATTGCAACCGTTAAGAAATAGCTGTGGCAAACCACTCTATATAACATCCGGTTATCGTTGTCCTGAGCTGAATGCGGCTGTCGGCGGAAGTTCTTCCAGTGATCACCTGAAAGGTAAAGCAGCGGATATAGGAACCGATAATCCTTTGGCCTTACTTGCGTGGGTGTTAAGATTGAATCTCTCTTTTGACCAGGCCATCGTTTATCCCAGGTTTCTGCATCTCTCTTACAGAGACGAAGTATCGAACCGCAAGCAGGTTTTGTATAGCCGGTAAATTGGAAGAGGGTGTCCAAAAAGAACTTTCTGCCCCTAAATCCCCTAAAGGGGACTTCTTAAACAATTGAATATCAATAGCCCCCCTTTAGGGGGTTGGGGGCCAGACGAGGATATTATTTACTTTTTGGACATCCTTTCTTTTATGGGATTATATCCCTGGTTTCTTTTCCCGGACTATTTCATTTTATTGTACCTTACAAGAGCTTCCAGGAAATAGTAATCGGCATAAACCAGGGGTTTGTCTATTTCTGAGCGGTGAGGAATACTTCCGACACAATGCATCAGTAGGAAATCCGCATTTTCACCTATAGGGGCTCTGTATTCCGGAGAAGCTAACGAATGGAGCATCTGCACCGCTTTATCCCGATAAGAAGTATTCTCTGCAAATTCGGCCAGTTCAAAAAGAGCCGAGCATACGATAGCCGCAGCAGAAGCATCTTTATGTTTTTCACGGTATTCGACAGCATACGATCTGCCTTCGGGAATATAGCCTTCCTGATCCACATTGAAATCCCACAACGGAACCAGGTCTTCCGGAAGATTTTTCAGATACATATCCGTAGCCTTTATAGCCGTGTCCAGGTATTTTTTATCTTTTGTTTCGCGGTACATCATCGTAAATCCGTAGATCGCCCAGGCTTGTCCCCGCGTCCAGGTCGAATTATCGCTGTACCCCTGGCAGGTTGCCTGATCCAGGACAGCGCCGGAAGTCGTATCGTAGTCAACTACATGGTAAGTGCTGAAATCCTCCCTGAAATGATTTTTGATGGTACTGTCGGCATGCTTCACGGCAATATTGTAGAACGTACTGTCGCCGCTTACTTTCGTCGCATAGAAAAGCATTTCCAGATTCATCATGTTATCGATAATAACCGGATAGAACCATTCGATGCTGTCGTGCCACGCTCTCCGGTAATTCCAGGATTTGATCGTTTGCGTATTTTCGCTGAAACGGGAAGACAAAGAACGGGCGCTTTCGATGAGTATATCTTTGTATTCGGGTTTGGGAGCCAGCCTTTCCGCATTGCCGTAGCTGCAATACATCATAAAACCCAGGTCGTGATGGCCTGTAAATGTTTTCAGCGGTTCCAGGGTGGTGGTCCATTTTTCAGCTTCCGCTTTCCATTGTTCGTTCTGAGTGAGTTCATACAGATACCATAAGGAGCCGGGAAAGAAGCCGGGAGTCCAGTCGTACATTCCTGTAACGGCCAGTTCGCCATCTTCTTTCATCGTACGGGGATAATTTTTCCCGTTGGGTTCGCCAGTTGCCTGAAGCATAAGCTGGGTCTGATTTTCTGCGAACCGTATGTTTTCCTCTATGAAATTTTTCTTTTCCGTTTCCTGTTTGTTCTCACAGCCTGCAAAACAGAGGGAAAAACCAAGGCACAAACCAAAGGCAAGAATATTATATTGTTTCATTTTTAATTGCTTAAATAAGATGAGTGAAATAGAATGATTAGTTTTTTATCGACTGATGATAATCTTTCGCGAATATCTTCCCGCCCCAGGCTTTCTGGGAAGTCCATTCTTCGGCAGGAGAAGTCCAGAAAGTATGATCGGGAGTCAATCCCAGCGGAAGGAATACCAGCGAAGTAATATACAGACTACCGTTGTTGGTATAATAATCAGCTAAGTTGGGTTGATGTCCTACGAATCCTAACTGAAGGAAGCCTTCTTTACCAAAATTGCCTTCCATAGCAAACATTCTTTTCATAACGGAAGTCAATGCGTTCCTGACCTGTCCTTCGCTCATGCTTTTGGGAAGTCCGTATTTCCATGCGGAAAGAGCCAGAGTCTGGAAGGCACCCATCCGGTATGTCATAGACCTGCCGACAGCAGGGAAGGAAGCTTCGGGAGAGATCAACCTTTCCAGCAACTCGTTGTAACGCTGCATACGGCGCAAAGCCAGGTCGAACTTAATGGCGGGCCTGATTTTTTTCTCTTCCAGCACTTCTGTGATCTCTACGAGCATGGTATGCATCACGTAACCGTTGTAATAATCGAGGGAATATTCCGGACCGTCGGAGTACCATCCGTCGCCCAGATACCATTCATTTAGTTTCCGGATCGCGATATCCAGGACATAAGCGTCGTACTCTTCACCGATAGAAACGAAGAAAGCTTCAATCATGGCCCGGAATAAAAGCCAGTTGTTATAAGCCGGTCTTACGGACCGTAATCCTTTGAATTCCTGGATGTAGCGTTTTTTAGTGGTTTCATCCAGCGGTTCCCATAACGTTTTGGGAGCGCGGATAAAACTGTTGGCGATGTAAGCGGCATCGACCAGAGTTTGCGACGCACCTTTCCAGAGCAGGTAATCCGGACTTTCGGGATCTACGGCATTCTTATAGCTGGAGAGAGCCCAGCTACGGAATTGTTTCCTGCGTTTTCCTTCGGGAGTATCATCGTCGGGCAGGTTGAACCAGGGTGCTATACCCGCCATCAACCGGCCGAAAGCTTCTGCGTAAGTCACGTCTTTATTCCTTCCGTCCCAGGTAGGGCTTAATTCGAGCGTCATATTTTTTTTCAGTTCTCCTTTGCTCATGTTACTTAATATGGGTTCGGAGATCTTGCACATCAGGTCGACCCAATATTCCCTGTCGGAAGTAGCTTGAGAATTTGTACTTTGAGGAAGTACATTCAAAGAGTAAGTGATCAGGCACAGCGATAGGGCCATTCGTAAAGTAAGTGTTTTCATAGACTATAAATAAAAATTTATGCAAAAATGGGTATAAAATATTAAAAAAGCAAACAAAAAAGAGGAGCACGGTTCTGTGCTCCTCTTAAATAATTATGATTGAAAAAGATTATTTCGCCTGACCCGGTACATAAAGTTTCACAGAAGAAACTTTTCCGGAAGCGTGTACATTCTTTTCGATATAGAAACCTTCTGCTTTCGGCAGTTTGGCAAATTGTATACCTTGTATAGAATAGTAAGAAGTATTAACGACAGGATCGTTAAGTTCTTCACCCGGAGTGATGTCTTCAATATCCATAAAGAAGAAGTTTTCAACTTTTACGAATATAAGTTCATTACCTCCGTCATCGAAAACGCCATATTCACCTACAGCATTAGAACCGCCACCGAAGTCGTTGATGTAGTTACCGGTTCTTTCTGCGTCGGTAATATTCAGAAGTTGCCAGGATTCTACTCCGTATGTCCGGTTGAAGTTGTTCTTGAATTTTAATACCTGGTATTCATTTCCTTCCCCTTCTTCCACCAATGTTTTGGAATATTCGGTAGGATTACCGTTTTCATCGGTAATATTTCCTAACTCATATCCGTCTCTGCTTACAAAACGGGCAACGTCTTTATCTCCTACTAACTTCCATTGGAAAGAAGCATCATCGCGGATGATCGTATCCTGAGTAACAGTAGCTCCCAGTCCGTCGTTTTTAATACCGACATTTGTATTTTTAATTTTTCCAAGAACTCTCTGGAACATTACATAATACCAGGTTTCATCATCCCCTTCGCTGAATTCAAGTACGTTAGAAAGAGGAGCATTCTCGATTGGGAAATATTCCATAAGGCTACCTACATCAGACAATGAAGTAAAATGAATAACACTTTCATTAACGTTTGATTTATTGAAGTAAGCGGTTGAATCGGCTGTTCCGTCGAATGTTTTCGCTTCGTTCCATTTGATTTCGTAAAGACCGTCGGTAGGACGTACTGTAAATCTGAATGTGTTTTCAGAAGTAGAAGTGGTATAGAAATAACCCGGATCTTTCGTTCTTTCACCTGTTGTCGGATCTTCGCTATAAACATCTTGTCTCCATTCCACCTGGTTACCCAGTTTACTGACTAATTTGAAGTTGGTTCCGTCAACGTCAACGAATTTCCACTGGAAGCTGTCGTCTTCGCGGGAAGTAAGCATAGTAGAAACAATGTTTATTCCTTCTGTGCTGCTACCTAAGTCTTGCATGTAACCACCTGTTCTGGCTGAGAAACGGATAGCATACCATTTGTCTTCAGCAGACGGAGTTACGGTCGGACTGGTTAGGAAAGGCATAGTAGGAACAGCAGTACCTTTTAATTTAACATCGATTGTAATGTCTTCTGTTGCTGTTTGTCCGCTTATGCGTAATATAGCATTGTATTCCGTTACAGTTGTAGTGCCGGCGGGAGGTGTAAAGAACATATAAATTTCTCCACCTTCTGTGTCGCTCCACGCATCACCTAGCAACTCCGTAAATACTTCGGAATCATTATTCAACAATTCCACCTTGATTTTTCCGGTAAGACTAGGAAAACCAAGTACATTAAGGTCTATCTGGGGCTCTTCCCCGGGTTGTCTGTATTGGAAATTTATACTATCTGTACTTACGCTGATCCCCGGATCAAAGTATTCTACAAAACGGAATTGAGAGTTTGCTCCATATCCGTAGCTGTCACCTTCAAAAACTGCAGAGTATTCGAATCCTGAGTTACCCATGTGTACGCTGGGGTAGGCTTCAGTTAACGGTTTAACGGCTATCACATGGTAGAAACCGCCACCTGTTCCACGTTCTCTAAGTTCCCAATCGGTGGAGGGAACATCTTTCAAAAGAAGGATGTTTTTTTGTCGGTTCTTTGTTCCCATATCCCTTGGGCAAGATAAAGATCCGGATACTTTTTGTTGATGATGGTGTAATTGCTTGTGTTGTCTGTTCCCGGCTCGAATCTCCATAACTGATGATCGATGATATCAAAACTTTCGGAAGAGATAGGCCTGGAGAACACTTTAAGAGAATCACCGGGTATTTCTTCCACGGTAAACACTCTTTCTTTCCTTAAATCGTCGGTACCGATTACCTGAATGTAATACCAAGGTCCGTCATCGCCTGTGGATAACTCCGGCAGATCCGTTCCTTCTAACTCCTGTGCGTGTACGAATCCTAATGAAAGGATAAAGCACCATACTAATAAAG
>JAJBTS010000286.1 GCA_020860885.1 Bacteroidales bacterium | reverse complement strand
ATTTATCGAAGTATTCTAAAACTGCTTTATTTAAGTCTGCCTGATCGCTATTCAATACTTTTGCTAAATTATTTCTTATCTCCGGTAAACGGTATTCCAGAAAATAATTATGAGAATTATGCAGATAATCCATCAAAGACTCTAAAGAAACCATGACATCTGAAGAACAGATAATATGATTATCATTTACCATAAGGTTGATTACAGCAAGAAAAGTATCTGTATCAACGCCATAGTCTTTACAAACCTCGTCAATATTTTTATCTCCAAACCCCATAGTAATATTAAAGCGACTCATTACCAACAGAGCAAAATAATTCTCGCTGATAAGCCCACTCATAGAGTCAAAAGCTTTGTACTTTCCAAATCTAAATTTACCCATAACTTATTTTATTACAAAGATAAACAAACCTTAAGAAATAAAACTACCTATAAATAATGAATATTAACACACAATTACCTAAAAATAGGTATTTTTTCGACAAAATTAACACTATACATTTGTCCTGTTAAAACTCTATAAATTAAATGAAATTTAAATTTGACTCTCTTTTGTTGATCTTCTTTTCAACATTTTCCGTTTTTAATGTATTAGGACAAGAAACTGACTCTATTCCTGTAGACCAAACTAAAAAATCGTCTTTCCTTTTAGGAGGATACGGTGAAGTGGCCATGCAGAAAATGTTCTACAGTGATAACGTAGCACGATACGCTTATCCTCAAAGTCATAAAGATGCAAACCACGGACGATTCGATCTCCCTCATGTAGTAGTATATATGGCTTATGACTTCGGAAAAGGATGGAAATTTTCCAGTGAAATCGAGTTTGAGCATGGAGGAACGGGAACTACCTACGAAATCGAAAATGCAGAAACCGGAGAATATGAAACTGAAATTGAAAAAGGCGGAGAAGTAGCCCTGGAGCAATTCTGGATTGAAAAAAGCTTTTCCCAAACAGCGAATATACGTATGGGCCACATTATAGTTCCTGTCGGATTAACTAATCTGGAACATATGCCCAATGAATTTTTCTCTGTTCTCCGACCGGAAGAAGATGCTTCTATCCTCCCCTGTACGTGGCATGAAACCGGTATCAGCTTCTGGGGAAGAGCCAAAGACTGGAGATATGAAGTTCAATTTCTCGCCGGATTGGATGCTGAGCGCTTTAATAATGTTAATTGGATACAAGGAGGATCGACTTCTCCCTATGAATTCAAAATAGCCAACACTTATGCAGGAGCTTTCCGTGTAGACAATTATTCTGTAAAAGGATTAAGGATGGGGTTAAGCGGATATTACGGACACAGTGCTCCAAATAGTTTAAAATGGGAAAGATATAAAAATCAGGGAATTAAAGGAGGGGTGTTCGTGGGCGCTTTCGATGCCGTATACAATGATAATAATATTCTGGCACGCGCCAGTGTGATCTACGGACATTTGGTAAATTCTTACGCTATATCCACCATCAATAAAAAGTTACCGAAAGCCGGGCCCTTTTCGAGAACAGATGTTGCATCCGATGTATTGAGTTATTACTTTGAAGCGGGTTACGATATTCTGAAACTGTTCCCTAAACTGAGAAACAGCGATGACAAACTATATGTTTACGGGCATTATGGTTTTTATGACTCTATGTACAAAACCGACAGACGCATCCAGGCAAAAGGCTGGTGCAAAAAAACTATTATCAGTGGAGGAATCAATTATTATCCGATGAAAGAGATTGTAGTAAAAGCGGAATATGCTTTCCGGAAACTGGATGCTCCATACAACAACGAACCCACTCTCTCATTAGGAATTGCTTATTCTGGATTATTTATTAAATAAAAATACTTCAAAAATGAAAAAGTTATTTAGAAATCTATTTTATGTTTTTACTGCAGTTGTTTTATCTGCAGGTTTATATTCTTGTGAAGATGAAGCCGGTGAAGTTGAGGATAACGATAATGTGTACAAAGAAATATTGGATAAGTATGTGAATACAACTATTATTCCTACTTATAAAGCGTTGGCAGAATCTGCACTGGAAATGCGTAAAGCAAATAAAGCCTTGCAAAATAACCCCAGCGATGCCACTATGAAAACTGCATCTGATGCCTGGATGGACGCCCGCATCAAGTGGGAACTCAATGAAGCCTTCCTTTTCGGACCGGTAGGAGAAGATGGTTTGGATGTCGACGGTCATACCGACTCATGGCCTTTGGAATTAGAGGCTATTAAAAAATCCATTCAGGATGAGGGAGGCGAAATTACAGGCAGGGAAGCCTGGCTGCTGGAATCGGAAGTAATCGGATTTCACGTTGCAGAATATCTGCTTTACCGGGATGGCGCATCGCGTCCGGTTGCCGATCTCAGTACTGCAGAATTAAAATACCTTACAGCCGTTACCGATGCTTTGGTGTGGGACTGTATGCTTGCTTATGTAGCATGGGTAGGAATAGAGAATGTATCTCCGGAAATTAAAGAGGTATTTGAAGAAAATCCGGATGTCGTAAAATATCTCAATGATAATACAAACTGGAAAGATTTTGCGAACAAGATGAAGAATGGGACAGGTTATTCTTCTTTAGCTGCAGCCGTAACGGAAATATCTACCGGAATTGTAACGATAGCAGAAGAGGTAGGAGCCACTAAGATCAATGCCCCTTATGAAAGCCGTAAAGTAGAAGACGTAGAATCGTGGTATAGCTGGCACTCTCTGGACGATTACACAAACAATATTTACAGTATTAAAAATGCATATCTGGGAGGAATAAACGACAATACCCGGACTTCTGTTTCCTTGCATACTTATATTGCTCAGAAAAACAGTCAGTTAGACCAAAGGATCATTGATAAAATCGAAGACTGTATCACCAAGATCCAGGCCATCGGTAAAGATGGTAAATCTTTTTATGAAGTGGTTCGTGATCAAACAAATAAAGCAGAAGTAGATGCAGCAGTAGATGCTTGTTTAGAATTAGCAAATATGTTCTCAAGCGTAGAAGAAATTATTAATCAATAATGAAAAAAATCAACTTATTTTTAGGATGCATATTCTTCCTGTTTTTCGTTTCCTGTGAGGACGACAATTCAGGGTCCGGGAACAATGGTTCCGGAAAAGAATACGATGAGGAATATTACGCAGGAGGAAAGAACGGAACTGTTTTTATCGCTAACTCCAAATCTTTCCAACAGGCGATGCCTTTTATCAATGAAGATCCCCAATTATTCAAAGATTTTATGCGTGGTGAACGCATCTTTGAAAAGAGCTTCGTTACAACGGAAGGCATGGGCTATTCGGGATTAGGACCTGTATATATACGCAAATCTTGTATCGCCTGCCATCCGAGTTACGGAGGAAGGAGCCAGCGTGTGAACGAATTCAATACTTCGGATAGTAAGAATGGTTATCTGTTAATGATTTATGACCCTAATCAGGAAACTCTTCCTTTGGCATCCAAATATTTTACAGGAATGACCCAGACACGTGCCGTACCTCCTTACAAAGCTCCGATCGATGAATCAGGAATAAAACTTACCTGGGAGCAACATACCGATGAGCATGCCAATAGATACGAAGACGGAACTCCTTACAGCCAGGGATATCCTTATGAAGGAACCCTTATTTATCCTAAGATCGAAATAGATCAAAAGGCTATTGTATTTCCTGATTTCGATATGAGCAAACATGCTGCCTGTATAGAAGCAACCATCGGAATTTATGGGGTAGGTTTATTGGATGCCATCTCTGACGAAGACCTTCGGGCAGAATATGAAAAGCAACAACTGAGAGGCTATGCCCAGGGAAGAATTGGTGCTGATATCGATGAAACCGGATTAAATCCTTATTATCCGGGAAAACACCCAGGAAGATTTACGTATTTATGTACCCGCGCTACTTTAGATAATGGACCGGGGTCAAATGCTCTTTGGAACATCACCAATGTTACTCGCCCCGACAGAACCTACAATTACATTACCGAAGAATACGCTAAAGTAATGTCTAAAGATGTAAATATACAGGATGCTTTAGGCAAAACGGAAGAAGAGATATTTGCCGAACTGATGTCGAAAGATCTTACACCCGAGATGACACAGGAAGATTACGAAGCATTCATGGTTTGGCATAGAGGCGTAGCGGTTCCTGCTGCCCGGAACCTGGATGACAAAGTTGTTCAACGAGGAAAAGTTTTATTTAACGAAGCCGGTTGTATAGCTTGTCACCGACCTTCCTGGACGACCCGCAGCAATTATAAGCCTATGCCTGAATTATCCGGCCAGAAAATATATCCTTACACAGATTTGTTAAGGCATGATCTGGATATGAGGGAGCCTGGCCGTGCACGTGTTTGCCGTACAACTCCCTTATGGGGAAGAGGTTTGATGAAAGTAACCTCCGGACATACCGATATGCTTCATGATTTACGCGCCCGTAATTACGAGGAAGCAATTATCTGGCACGGTGGTGAAGCGAAACAAAGCAAAGAGAATTTCAGGAAAATGCCTAAAGCAGACAGAGAAGCTCTTATTAAATTTCTGGAATCGATATAATTATTTATAAAATATACTACTACTCCTTGATGCATTCAACAACTAACACGGTTTAACCGTGAATATATAAAAACAAGGAGAAATAGCCAATTTCTATACTGCAGAAGAGGATGCTGTGAAGCAACCTCTTCTTTTTTATATAAGGATGTATCAAAAATCCCTAAAGGGCAAGACTGTTTATATTCAATGGTTTAAGAAGTCTCTTTAGGAGATTTAGGGGCAGGAAGTTCTTTTGAACACCCTCTTATATACACTATTTGAAAATGGACGGTCGGCCGGGTTGGAGAAAATTATTCACGATGTCGAATTTTCAACCTTATTTTTTCTGCTCCTGTTTCTGAAGCGTCCATTTATCTATAGACTTATCATATATCCATTTTTTATAGGTTGACGTATATTTGCCGGTATGCCAATCGCGATCAAAATTCCATCCAAACCAGTTGAAATAAGAACTTCCAGTGTTTTTCGAACATTTTACCATATTTCCTCCTTCGTGCGAAATAAATGTATATTCATAAGGAATGGTCATTACGTTTTCAACCTCTTTTTTACCCTCTTTGATATACATAGAAATGCCATAGACTCCATATCTTTGAGTAAAATCTCCCCGGGTGACTATAAAAAACCAACAATTCGACTTTTTATATTCCTCCGCATCCGATATAAGAGTGAATGACCTCGCATTAAAAAGAACTTTACCATCAACCACTAAATCAATGCCTTTGTTATCATTTTCCCTTAACTCAAACCAACCTATGGGTTCTACTTCGGCAAGGGCTTTTTTCATTATCTCAATATCTTTTCGTTGACCTGCTAATTGAGGGCTAAAGCCTCCTTTTCTTTCCAGTTCTTTTTCAAAATGATTCGGATCTGCTTTTTGGACCTGAATTTCGACGGAAGGATTGCTTTCGGAATAATATTTTGGGGGGCTATCCTCTCCTATCTGTGCTACAATTGTTCCGTCCACGATTGAAAGTTTGTAAAAATAATGCACTCCTCCCAATGGAATTCCCTGACCGTTACGGTCAAACAGTCTGAAATTTCCATCAAAGAATTCTGCAACAAAATATTTTCCCGTAGAAGTCGTAAAATCCAAATAATGTTTTGTGTCCGGAACCACTACTTTCCCGTCAATCTCGAGTGCGGCATATTTTTCTCCTTTAATTACATAAGCGTTGTTTTTGAGGGCTATACGGACTTGTGCCTGAACGATAGATACGCCCAGAACCGAAGCCATAAGGACGATGAATGTATTAATTATAACTTTTTTCATTGCCGTGTTTTATTTATAATATTCTATTTTGCGGTTATATATACATACTACGCGGTTGTCGCCATCTCTCCATATTTTTTCTGTCCAGTTGCCATATATATCGTAGGCATATGTGTACCAATCTTCTGAGTCCTCATCATGACCAAACGTGTTGGAGGTCTTGCGATATACTACTTCTCCATTGTCGTTGTAACGGTACTCGCGTACAACCCCATCAGGCTCTTTTTCATAGACTTTTCTATTACCCTCATCATAACGTATCTCACGTACAGGCTCACCTTCCATCTTTTCACTATATTCGGCAATCAACTTTCCTGATTCGTTATAAATGAAAAATGACGGAACAATTTCTACTCCTTTTCTTTCGCTATCAGCTCTGACTATTCTCCCACCGTTCAAATAAGTATATTTGATCTTTTCTTCTATTCCTCTTTCCTCTACAAGATGCCCCTCTTCATTATTAAAGAAATAGCGAACATCGGCAGTCATATATTGTCTGCCCTCCCATTCGATTACCGCATAATCTCTGTCGGAAAGCCTTACAGAAAGATTGGCAAGGTAAGGTATGCCGTCTATTTTGCTATACGCACAACTAACGACACCATCTTCACAGGTATACTCTTCAATCATGCCTTCGAAATTATATCTATAAGTCGATTGTGACTCGATACCATCCCATAAACTCACTTCAATAATGTTTTTAACCGCCCCTTTCAGATTTGTTTTGCTCAGGCTTGTAATAAATTTTGTTTTTGCACTCGATTCCTGCGGCGCGTTATCTGCCTGCTTTATATCTTCCTTTTCTTTGCCATTCAGTATAGATTCCGTGGTTTCCAATACTTTGTCTACTTTTTTTAATGCATCTTTCAGAAAGGACTGCGAACATACCGGAGAAGAGAACCCCAATGCAAATAAGATGGATAAGATTAATTCTTTTTTCATTGTTCTATGTTTTTTGTCTTTTGTTTATTTTTAGAATGCTTTATAATCGTCCACATACCATTTACCGTTATCATCTTTTCTAAGGTTTACCCTTATTGTTTCATTAAAACCGGTGTCTGTGGCAGATGTAACATCAAAATATACATCCGCATAACTAGCTTCTATAGTGGTGAACTCGTTGTCGATTGTAGTTATATATTGCATCTTTTTTGCCTCTTCTTTAATAGCCTCAACAACGGCTTTCTCCATGGAAGACATTTCTTTCGAAGGAGTAAACTCTTCATCTTCCATCCATTTATTGCATTTATCATACTCGGCATTCAGAAATGCTGTAGCAAATTCTTTAGCTATTTTTACAGGGTCAGACGAAGTCCCACAAGAAGATAATTGCAATACAATAACAATTGCCGTTAAAATATTAATAAAATTTTTCATGGTGCATTTTTTTATATTAGTTCATATTTAATCACTTTATTATCCGCATCAGTAACACAGTCGATGGTTTTATGTGTTACTTCTTTGGATGTCAGGTAGTTTTTGGAACGCAGTTCCACTACCGCACCACAATCGAGGTATAGCGACAAAAAACGGTCGCTTTTCAGATCATCCACTCCGAAGTATTCAACTGTTTTGCCCACTACAGCCTTATAGGTCTTCACACCACCCTCCGCTTCAGCGTCGTACTGGCTGTTTTGATTAGGCTGCTTATCGAGGGTTTCCAGCCACAATCTAGCCTCATCAAACTGCTCGTCGCGATAGAAATAATAGGAGTCGCAATAGTTGTTTTCAATAGGGGTATATCCCCGTCCTCTGAGATCATTTGCCGCCAATGTACTGTTAATTGGATTGTCTTCAGTATATTCGTGCCACAGCAATTGTACAGAATAGTTATAATCTTCCGTGAACAGATATTTTGTAAGGGAAAGGCTACCGCCGTCTTGAAGCATTAGAACGGCCGTTCCCTCCATTTCAATAAGGACCCCTGAGAGCAATGCACTCTTATAGCTGCCGAATTTTTTAGTTCCGAGATTAGAACCTGCTTTGCCACACCATGCGTGGCTGGTTTTTGTTACACGATTTGCAAAGTACGCCTCTTCTCCGAGGGCATAAGATGGAATGTCTACCGATTTACGATTGCTACCAGAAGAATTGCAGCTGGTAAGAGTTACACTTGCCGTTATTGCAAGCATAGCAATAAGGATAATACTTTTTTTTCTCATACAAGTCATTATTAAGTTACAAAATAAGAGCGTGGGCACGTTAAACTCACCATTGTCAGACAGGCTCTGGTAAACCTCGAGTACAATAATAAGCAACAGCCCACGCCATTTTCATGACTGTGAGAAATTGGCTTATTCTATACTCGAAACTAAAATTTACCAGATTTTGTCTGATAGAATAAACTTCAAAACATTCTATGTTCTTTGTCTTTTATACAAGTACAAAGGTAAAAAAAATGTTTCAATTTCTACCGGGCTATTGCCGTGCTTTAAATCTTATTTTTATATTTAGTACCCTAACCGGACAAAAGGTAACCGGACAACAATAAATATTTTCATAAAATAGCTGTATATTTGCATTTTTCAGCTTATATACAAATGCATAAACCCTTCTACATACTTATATTCTGTTTATTTATTTGTACTGCTTTGTATTCTCAAACAAATAAGGCTTTATTTGTTGCCATAGACAAATATCCACTTAATAGCGGATGGAATGAAATTCATGCAACCAACGATTATAAACTTGTGTTACCGATGCTTAAAAGTAATGGTTACAAAGAAAATGATATCACTGTAGTACTGAATGATGAAGACACATAAATTAATATTCTTAAGGCATTATCACCCCTCTGAGATATAGCAAACGA